>JAILIV010000063.1 GCA_024695105.1 Bacilli bacterium | reverse complement strand
GATTATTAAATGCATAAAGTACTACTCATATTGGGAGTTCGACACGAAAGAGAACTACGGCAAGGCAATCAAACTCTTTTTTGACAACTACCACAAGGATTTGCTGAAACTGCTGATTGCGCCGTTTGACATAAATCTGGGCTATTCGTTATAAAGATTTTAAGGGGCTGCCTCAGGTTCATGGCGGCCTTTCTTTTACGTTTTAGGGGCTCGCGAACGAGAGATAGTACGACAAAATAGTGGATGGAAGTATTTAGACAAAAGCGGATGGATTGAGTTAGACAACCACACTTGTTGTCGTAGTCCAAATCCGTCCGTCCTCGTTGGGACAGCCCGGTTCGTCCTGCGGCAGCTTAAGATAAGAGGTTCCTTCGGGAGCCTTTTTCCGTCCTCGAACTCACCGACCTCCTCGTTGCGAACTTGTCTCTCCGGGAGCGACCAAACGACCTACTATAAATGGGAAAATTATCGTGTCGGAAGCGACGGAAAGGAGGTAGCAATTAATGTCGGCAACGTCAGAAACAAGGTACAAACCCAAAGGCTGGACTAAGTATTTCGTCGACGGAGAAGTCGAATTTGAAATCGAGGAGAAAGATCCCCGGGTTAAAATCGAATACGATGAAGTGACTTCTTTGCGAGCGTGCCCAGACGACACGTGGTTAGAAATCGTCAAAGTCGAGAGCGACGACAGAGAAATCGCTTTGGTGCATTGCGTCGATATGGAAGTTTTCGGGAGCCCCGATTTTCGGAAAAGGGAAATTTCATGCGGAATAGGAATAACCATGACGTGACGTTTAAAAAGAAACGGATTAAATGCGCCAGGGTATTCAGGGCGTTTAACGAATTGCAACTTCGGTACGGAGAACTGCTGGACCGAAGCGAAGAAATCGTTGAAATAAGGGCCAACGTATTGTTGAAAGGGTTTGAACTTGGCGAAACCTTTACTACCGACTTCGTTTGCCTAAAGAAAGATGGCAGTACCATGGTCAGAGAGTGCGTTTATCAAAAGAGCCTTCTTAAGCCGTCGATAGTTAAGGCCTTTGCCGCGGATGGGTTTGCGGAAAATCTTCGTGAGGTTCGTAACTTCGATCATAAAGCGAGTCTATCTTACAGGATTCGTTTGGCTTTGTCTTTAACGCCCAAAGGGGTGGGTGGGCTTTGTCAATCGAACATGACGCGGGGATTAAGCAATGCAGGGGAGGACCAAGCGATCCCCTTTTCCGCTAGATATCGTTCTTTTAATGCCCAAACTTCAAAGCAAGAACCCATGCCGAATGTCGTGCGGTTTTTCGCGATCTTTTCTTCCACTTCATCGATGACCGCCAGATAGGCTTCGCTGCTCTCCACGGGATCGTTTTTCAAATGGCGGCGGACTTTGAGCCGATTCGCCCACGTCTTATCGATATAGGCTTCGGATATCATCTTCGTTTCTTTGGCGAGGGAGACGACGTCTTCGCAATCGTCGTCGACATAGTAATTCCGGTCTCTTAATAGGGCATAGAATAGGCCGTCGACGTCTTCTAGTTTGCCATAGTCGCAAAGGGCGTAGTCTTTTGCTACTTGTAGGGCTTTATAACGATATGTCGCGGCGATCGAAAAACGACCCATTTCGCCATAGGATTGGCCGAGGTAGTAGTAACAGGCATAGGCGATAGACAAGGCGTCTTTGTCTTTTGCCACACCCTCTTCCACCAAGGCATCGATTTCCTTTAGATCGGGGACATCGCGATAAGTGGCGCCTTTGGAATCATCCGTCTTACGGCTTTCGATGCGCTTGACCAAGGCTTGGATCTTTTTGCTTTTTTCTTCGCCAAGCATCAGGAAATGTCCTCCACCAATTTGATGTGGTCGAAGTTTTTGACATCCTCGTCGAAGAAGAAATAAAGAAACCCATCCAAGGTGTTCAAAATCCCCATCTCCGGATCATCAAGCGGGTCGAGTTGGAACAAAAGTCTTTCCGGCTCTTGGGCATATTGCCAATCGCTGGGGCATCCGAGCAATTTGTTGCCCTCCGCGTCTTCTTCGCATCTTTCGAATTCGATTAGGAAGTCGCGATTATATTCCTCAAACCCATCCACGATTTCGTTCCATCCCTCGATGTGGTGGGTGGGCTCTTCTTTTACGTATTTGACGAGCGGCTTTAGGCTATATAGGCCATCTTCGGTATCCAAAAAGAAATATAAATATCCCTCGTGGGGCAATAGGCCCTCTTCGTCGAGTTCCGCGATGTCTTTTAGTCTGATCTGCATCAAAAACATCGCGGTTTGGGGAAGGGAATCCGAAAGCGCCTCGGGAAGGACGGGATCGCCAAGCATCTTAGATGCCCCGACGTCGTATTCCCCCTCCGCCTTTTTGGTTTTTATCTTAATTCCGTACATCGTCTTTCCTCCTATTTCGCACATCATTCAACGGGTCTTTGATCGTGCCGTCTATCTCAAGTTTGGGGTATTTGACGTCATCCAGGGGATCTTTTTTCTTGTAGGGATCTCTTGGAATTTCAATGTCCTTTTTCTTGGGGGAACGGCTCATCTTTCTTCTCCCCCTGGCTCATAGACTTCCTCAAGGGCGTCTTCCAAATCCTGGTGGGGCCTATCCCGTTGCCTTTCCCCAAGGAACCCCTTTTGGATCGCGTCTTTGGGGTTATAAATGATGACTTTGTCTTCGTCATCCCTTTCCGCCGTCGCTTGGATTAGGATGTTATAGGCCTTTCCATCTTCATAGAAGACGTTGATCCAATAATCCCCGCCTGGAGAACGGCGGACCCCGTTTTTGATTTCTTGGAAATCGGCGAGGAAGCGAAAAGGAAAAGCAAGCAATTCTTCCAGTTGACTTGCGTCCACCCCGTCTAGTTCATATCGCATCAGCAAGACATAGGGGACGTCTTCCCGCCAATGGAATCGGGGCAAAAGGGACGTATGGGGAAATGGTGGGCGGATCGGATATCTTTGGAAGAAAGACCGTGCGCCATCGCAATCATCAAAAGGATTCCCTCCTATGTCGAAACGATGTTTTTTCGCGCCTATTTTCGGGATTTTCCTCATGGAATTTATTGTATAGACGCCCACAAATTCGTAAATATGCGAATAGATGCAAAGCGAAGATATAATATCGTTGAAGCGGGCGGCCCATCGGCAAAACGAAGCGCCTCCCGACCTGGATATTCGGTCCCAAGGAGAAACGGTTACGAAAAGAATCAAACTAAGCATCGAAAAACAATATACCGACGGCAGGAAATACGACCATTTTTTCGACGAGGGTTATTTGGAGCCTGACTGTTCTGGACTTCAAACGCCAGAGCTATCTTCCTTTTTGGGAATCGAGTATATCGATTTCAAAACCGGGGAAATCAAAAACGATAAGCAGGAAATCATGAAACCGGGCGTTCCCTACGTCATGGAAAATAGTTTTATGGTCACCACCGTTTGCCACCGGATGGAAGACGATGGCGCCCCTTGTAACGAAGACACCCTCTATCTTTTCGTGGAATGCTTTAACTCCAAAAACAACCAAAGGCAGAATGTGGATCTTCCTTACCGGAAAGGCGCAAGCGTCCTATTGACCCCTCACCCCTATCAGGTGACCGTCTTGGAGGTCGACGAAGAAAACGTCACCGTGGAAATCAAAGACGACGAGTCGACCACGACCCATTTCGTCCAACTTTATCATCGGACGAGCCGAAACGACGAAGAGTGGTATGCCACCGGCAATCCCAACGACCCGGCGGACACCATCGGCCCCATCATCTACGTCACATTGATGAGAAAATAATAAAGACATTGGATGAGGTGGCAAAAATGGCAAGTGAATTAGCCCACGGCTACAAATTTAAAAAGATAAAAACGAAATACCCAAACGGGGATACCTATGAAGGCATGGGTGCCGGCTATTATGGCCCGCCCTATGAACCCCATGGCATCGGCATATATACCCAAAAATCCAGCGGGGTCGCCTTCCAAGCGGATTGGGAACATCAGGAAGGCCCGGATTTCAAATCCGTGAAAATCATCACCAAGCCGGCGGGGAAATCCTTTGTCCTCGTGCAGGCCTATGCCGGGGAAATCTACACCGATTTGCAGAATCTTGCCATCGTTGAGGCCAAAGAGGGGACCTATGCCTTCCAAAACCTGCCATCCATCCTCCTTGAGCCCCATGCTTGGTCGAACCATCTTTTCGTCATCAAAAAAGTAAGCGAGAACGAATTGGTATTCGATTTCACCGGTCCGAAAGTTGACCATGGGAAATTCATCGACAAGACGATTAAAAAAGGAGAACCCCAGGAGTTCGGCAACACCGTTTCAAGCCATATCATTTGGGAACACGACGACGAATATGACGTCAGTCAAACCGCGAAGATCAGCGTGTTATATTTCTAATTGGCCCCTTTATGTTCGGGATGGCCTTTTTGCTTGGGCCGGAAACCCTCCGCCATTCGTTCCGTTTCTCGACGGAGAATCGTTTTTTCCTACGCATGGGGCGTAAACTTTTCGCGAATTCGGATCACCGTACACTATATATAGTTTTGTACGCTTGAATATGTTATTTTATGGTATGGAACCCCATACAAAAACACGGAAGGGACGTTATTTGATAACGCTTTTGAACGTATGAAGAAAACCGCTTTTATTTCATTGATCCTTGTCTCGTTCGCGCTCACTGGTTGCAGCATGTTCGGCGGAGCCAGCGTCTCGGAGGAGGAGAAAGACCCCAACATTGGCCACTACCTCGAAGAATTATATGAACCCACCAAGATCCAAGCCGCCCGTCTATACCCGCGGACAACGGGAGAACATTGGAGTTGGTATAGCGCCGGTGGGGAAGCGAGAAAAACCTATACCTATGCCGAAGACGTGGATATGGGCGGCGTGCCGTTTCATAACGTCTATGGCTTTAATAGCGACACCTTCCTAACCACCCCCCAATATGATACGGAAATCATCTATGAGCTACCGGAAGGGCACGCTTGGAAATCGCTTTGCTTTGCGGTAGGGGCCGGAGATAGGTGGCTATATAACTGTTTGGATGAGAAAATCGCCCTAAGCGTGCATTTGGATGGCCGTCAAGTCGCGGAAGAATATTTCAACCCCCTGATGCCGGTACGGTATTTCTCTTATGACGTTTCCGGCGTGAAACAGATCAAACTCTATTCTTCGAAGCGCTTCGACGCCGCGATTTATTGCATTGGCAACCTCACGGTCTGGGAAGATGCCAACCACTCCATCGCCCCCACCTATAACAAGGCGACGCAGGCCGAGGATTTCTTTGAAAATACCAAGAAAGTATACCGTTATAACTACTCCGAAAATCCGGCGATCTTGCAAGAACTGGAGAAAACGGCGACGATCGACGGCACCGTCTATGGCAAAGGCGTCATCTTCTCGCCCAGCAATTGGAACAAAGATTTCGACCCCGCGGAACCATACAAAGGGAACATGGTTGCCTATAACACGTTCGGAAGATACAAATACGTCCACTTCCAAATCGGACATGCCGATAAGTCTTCCGCCAATGGCGCCCTCCATTTCGTGGTGATGTGCGATGGCAAGGTTTTGAAACACATCCACGTCAAAGACGACGACCTCATCTCCACCTATTGCGTGGATATTGATTATGGCCACATCGTCAGCATCCAGGCCTACCCGGACCGTCAGGTGGACGAAAACCAAAAAGACGTGTTCCGCACCGGTACATTTGGCTTGGTGAACGTCTATGGATCGCCATCGGAGACCTGCCCCATTCCGGGAGCCCGCAAGGTCTATGATGGGAGCTATAAGTTATTAAGCGAGGTCAGTAAGCCGTTTAACTTCGTCAACGATTTCAAGTATGACGAATCTCTCTTCTTGGCGGAGAGCCAATATTATGGATTCCAAATGGGCGGGGAATTATATAACGAAGGCATGGTTCTCCGTTCCATCTTCAATCCGACGACCTCGACTTGGGAACAAGTCCCGGCCCGCGCCGACTTTAACATGGGCGGGTATTTCAAATATCTCACCTTCAAAGCCGGACGTCATGACCGCTCCTCCCTCTCCAACGATTTGCTTAGACTATATTGCGACGATCAGCTCGTGCAGACGATAGAACTTCGCTCCATCGCCGGCCCGCAAAGCTACCGGATCGATCTAAATAAATGCTCTAAGTTCACCTTTGAGCTAGAAGGAAAGGCCTCCACCACCCGCGGAACGTATGGGTTCTTCGACATCGCCGTCCATACCGACGCCGTGAAAGAAGTTGCCTTCTATCACATCGCCAACGGCACATTCGCCGCCAAAAGCGAATATCCTGCCAACACCACCGTCCAACTGATGAAAGACATCCGCCCCTATGATTCTTTATCCGCGCTGGGATTCGAAGACATGGCGAGCAACGAACGCAATTTCAGCTACGAATATCTTTCCAGCGAAGATCGGACCTTTAACGCCGGTGGGGCAACCCATGACATGGGCTTCATCCTAAAAACCGGGAAATACGTCGACATCGATGGCGATGGGTCCTCGTTTGCGGCCATGATCTTCATCAACGCCTTCTTCTTGTTACAAGACGTAAAGACATCTTCCTTTGCGGCGTTCAACATGGGTGGACAATTTACGAACTTGCAATTTGACGTTTGCTCCTTAGACGGAGAAGAAGCCGGCAACGTGAAAAAAATCCACATCATCGGCGATAGCGACACCTTATTGACCCGAAACATCGTCAGCGGTTCGCCCACTCATTTCGACCTCAACATCAAAGACGTCAAGAACCTCGTATTCTTCTTAGAATATGGCGAAGATGGCGTGACGGATTCGATGATTCCATTCGCGTTTTATAACCTGACCGCGACAAACTATTGATCTAAGGCTCTCTCCACCATGGACCCAACATTATTCGAGAACTGGGATCTCCTATACGACGGAAGCGGGGACATCTCCCTTCACGTTGAGGCTTTCGACGAAGGCGAGGATTCGCCTTTTCTAAGCCAAGACGTTTCTTCGAAGCGGCTCAAAGAGAAAGTCGGCAGTGGCTCGGCCTACCATATCGAACTTGCAGGCACGTTCGAGTTGGTCATCCATGCGGTGAAAGACAACGAGGTCTACGTTTCCTTTTTCGAGAAGTCATCCGAATATGGTTGGAAGAGAGTCGAACGGTTCGTTTTAAATAAGCAAGAAAAGAAAAAGGCCGCAAAAATAGTTTATTTTGGAAAGTCTTGCGGCCATTATTCTATCGTTTTGAAGGACTAAAGGCGCGACAAGGACTCATTTAAAGACGGGCCTTTATCGCGCCCACTAGGAACGCGTTACATCGTGGTGGATGAAATATCAAAATCTTGGTAAAAATCATCGTCATGAGGCAACAATAATGATCATTCTCCCTTCGACCTCTTTGCGAAACCAATACAGCGAAATCTCCGAACGCTGCAAAGCAACCGGAGAGCCGATCTACCTTACGAAAAACGGCGAAGGCGATCTTGTCGTTATGTCAATAGAGGCCTACGAAAAGAAGGAGGCTCTCCTGGCCTTGAAAGAACGGCTCCTAGACGTTGAGTTAGAGCAGAGAAGCGGCGCGAAATACTATAGTTTGGACGAGCTCGATTCCGCATTGAAAAGGATTGTCGGTTAATGGCTGAACTCAAAGTTTCGATTACGCAGAGGGCGTTTTCCAGCATCTGCGAACACTTTCTTTTTATTCGGAACGCCTCTTTAAAAGCCGCGAAGGAGTTATACGAGGAAACCATGACTTCGCTTCGCCCCTTATCATCGTTTCCGGAAAGATGCC
>JAILIV010000084.1 GCA_024695105.1 Bacilli bacterium | reverse complement strand
GGGGCTTTTTCTCCTTCAGGAGTAGCGGCGCCATCTCCCTCCGCTTTCAAAACACCGAACATGTTCAGGTTATAACGGACGCTGCCTAGCTTGATTTGTTCTCGTTTCATCAATGCTTCGATATGCTTCGGAATCTCCGGCATGTCGCCAAAATGACCCATTGCATAGGCTTTTGCTTGAGCCAAATCCTCAAAGGGATCGTCCCCATCGTCCTTTCGTTGATTATTCATCTTGAAAAGGTCCTTAGTATCGAATCTGGATAACCCTTCCTTTACAAGGAACATCATGATCGCTTGGAACTCCTTCGGGTAAAGCGTCCATAGCCTCGCAATGGCTTTGGAAGCGTCATTCGTGAGCCATAAGGCATTGGTTTGAACCGTCGATTCCACGCGGGCTTGCGAAAGGATCTCGATCTCTTCGACGCCATCGAGAAACTCGGCCCATTTCGACCAGGTAGGGCAGTGCCGGATCTGGCTCGTCTTGTATTCTTTGACGTCCATCATGCCTTTCAGCAAACTGACGATGAGCTTAGGGACGGCATGTGGATCGTCTTGGCAAAAAGCGTTTGTCAGCAAAGTCAAAGCCTTTTCAGCCGAATCGTGGTAGAAACGTGACTCGTAACGGATCCATTTATCCGATAAAACGATGCCACCTTTCTTTGATTCCATCTCCGCTTTCTTGTTGTAAACAACAAGTTGCCTACGGGTTCTGCCACCGACCGTGATGGTAAGGCCTTTGTTCTTGCTCGTGCGGATATGGGTGGGAGATTTCTCTTCTCCGTCATCGCCTTCGTCCACATCCTTGCTGCGCATGTTAGACCGGTAACAACGCTCCATGACCTTGACCTTCAACTCTTCGATCGGAACGACGCCGATCAAATCATCCACAGGCAAATCGATGCGCGTGCACTTGCCTTCGAACTCGGCAATCTTCAAAAGAAGATTCTTCCAAGCCTCGCGAATGGCCGCGTCGATTTCCTCCGCCGTCGCCTTTTTGCCAAGCCTTTGCTTGACCGTCCGCTCAAAGTCGCGGCAAGCCTCGCCTTTCATCTCGACGGAAAAGGTGTCGACGTCATTACTCTTGGTGAAATCACCGCCGGCGAAGATACTGAGATGCTCGTCGAAGTAATAACCGAGTTTGTAGCTGTTCCTTCCCGGACGGGTTTGCCATTTCTTCGGATCGACATAGAAGGCCTCCAACAACGGGAAATACCGTTTAATAGACCTCTTTTCTGGCCAGAACTCACCTAAAAAGGTGACCTTCAAATAGTCGATGCAGACATTGAATCGGACGCCCGGACCGGGCTTTTCCTCTCCAAACCACCTATGAGGGGTGTTACTGTACCCCGCTTGCGCGGTCGAAATGGTCGAGCTTGTTTCGCTGACGCTCCCTTGAACTTGCTGAGTTTGTTTGATTTCTTCTGCCATAATCGCGGCTCCTTTCTTCTTTCCGCCGACGGAAGCCCCAAGGTTGTCACCTCTTGGGGCCCCTCCGTTCGGACGTGGTTTGTCTTCTTGCGAAGACGGAACGTGCTGACGCACGGTTGGATCGCGAAGCGCGATCCCATATTGGGATATGCGGCAAAGCCGCTACCCTCGTTGCTAAGCAACGCCCTGGCGGGCTGGCCAATGCCCCTAAGGACGCCGCGTCTCGTCGAGGAAGCGGACGAGGTAGCTGTTCTCCCGTTCGAACTCTTCCCTGGTCGCGGTGATTCCTTGGAAGTTATCGAGGTCGAAGAAGCCGTTGCTCGCGGTCTCTTTCCCGTGATTGAGGAATCCGGAGAAGGAGGCGCTATCGAAGCGGTAGGCGTAATCGACGGCGCTTAGGACGTAATAGGGGATGTCCCCTTGGGAATTGAGGTTCCCCAAGGAGTCGCTGCTATTCGTGGCCATGATGCACTTCTTGAAGGCGTATCGGTTATAGGTCTTGGACAAACGCTTATATGTCCATCCCATGAGCCAGAAGAAGAAGCGGCTCAATACGGTTTGATCGTCACGGCTATTCCTCCATTTGGTATAGAAGGAGGTCGCTTGGGCGTTGAGCCATCCTAGGACCATCGGCTCAATCCAATAGAAGGGCAAAGCCATGCCTTCCTTGATGCGCTTGCGGTCCACGGTGAAGATCGTCTCGGCAACGTCGACAAGGTTGCTTCCTACCGAACCAGAGCGCTGATCGTCGCTGATGACCTTGAAAAAAGGCTTGCCGCCGACATAAGCCAAATGGCCGCCCATCTTCAGCGTCGCGTCGAAATAATCGTTCTTGGGGTTGGCTTCGGGGTCGTCGCGCTTATAAATGGAATTGTCCAAGGCGTTGCCGCGTTCCTTTGCGATCTCGGATACAGCGAGGCAACAGCCGTCCAAAGCCAATCCGAAGTCGGCCTCGGATTCGACCTTCTTGCCTAGACGCGCCATGTTCCAGTCGAGGATCTTGCAGTTCTGGCCGTCTCCTGGAGTTGGGGCAGGGCGATTGAGCGCATCGAAATCCCATAACGGGAAATGGCCCGTATCGGCCTTGATGCCATCGGTGCGGATGGAGATATTCCCTGCAAGAAGCGGATCGTCATGGTAATAAAGCCACCACGATTCGGCGTAGACCTTAAGCGAGGATTCAAGGTCCCTGATGACGTTGCCGTCGTCGAAGAAGAAATGCTCCTTATACCCAAAGGGGAAATGGGGGTTCCTTCGGCTTGCGGCGATCTGGAAACATTCCGATACGAAGGCGGATACCTGGATCCGGTTATGAACGTTGCCTAGATGCTCTTGGTACACGATGGCCTTCTCCAGTTTTCGAAAGGAGAAGGAGGGGAACATCGAGGCGACCTTGATCATGTTCTCCAAGGCGTCTTGGTGATAAAGCTCGTCGGTAAGGCGCGACATCGATACGAGGATCGTCGTCTTGCTGGCCCTCATCTTGCCTAAGATAAGGTTGAAGACGCCGGTCTCGTTGCCGACGACGGCCCGGTCTTTGTTTAGCATTCCTTGCAGCCTTTTCTCTCCGATCGCCTTGCGGATCTTACAGAAGATGAAATAGGCGAGCAGGAACACCATCCACGGCTTCATCCAGGCTAAGCCAAGGACCAGCGATAGGATGGTCGATAGCAGGAAATCGAGCAGGGAAAGAAAGTCAAAGCTGGTAAAGAAATAAAGGTATTCCCCTAAGAAATCGATGCAAATCGCGGGGATATTGAGCCCAAAAGCCCATAAAAGGACCACTGGCCAAATCAAGAACGATTGCCGGAAATAGGCAAGGGCTTCTAGTAGCCAATTCCATGCGAAGCGAACGGGACGCACGACGTAGTTGCTTATGAATCTAGCCGCGTTGCTGACGTCATCCACGCTTCTTCCCGACTCGGTGAATTGCCTTTCGAAAAGCAGTTTCAGCACGAGGAACAGAAGCGGAAGCACCAAGATCCAACGGAGCGCCTTAAGGAGCAACTCCACGATCCGCATGCCGCCCATGACGGCGGATTCCTTCACGAAGAGAAGACGGATGGAAAACCAAATGTCTTCAAAGAAGGGACCCCAATCCGGATTGGTGATCGTGTTGGCGATCGGACCAATACCGCCGACTTGAGGAGAGAGGTATTCGACCGCATGCTCGCCCTTGGTCAAATGGGCCCAAGCGCCTTGCAAGTAATCCCATAAATGGAGCCCGCTGATGTAGTGACGTTGCCCGAAATAAGGCGTCAGGAAGCCGACGAAACAAATCACCCCAAGGGTGACGATGAGGGCAAATGCCCGATAGGAATAAAGCAATCGTTTGTTCATATGTTGGACCCCCAGAACCATTGGTTCGACCGTTCGTCGTAAAGGTTGCTTTCATCCACCAGCCTCATCTTCCAATCCCTTCCTTCTGCGTTGCAGAAATAGGTCCCGAGGCTATAGGAGAAAGAGAAGGATTCGCGGTATTCCGCGACGCTGTAGATGCCGTGACTCGAATCGGTAACGCGGATGAAATTGGAGCCGGAGACGTAATAGACGTAGGCGTTCTCGAACGCGATGCCCCTCGCTTGGACAAAGGGGACCACGATCTCCAGCACATAGGCCAAAGCGGCCGCGCCCAAGATGAGCGCGGCCACTTTCAAGAAGCGACGCCTCTTAAAGACCGGAAACATGGCTATTTGCCTTTCTTCTTCGGTTTGATCTTCCCGA
>JAILIV010000083.1 GCA_024695105.1 Bacilli bacterium | reverse complement strand
GCGAAAGAATGGCTTTTTCTTGTAGATTATTGGCGGAAACTGATGAAATTTAATGAATTATAACGAAATATGTTGTAAGCGCTTCCATTATTGGGCATAGTTTCCTAGCGAGACCTATCTTTATGTTGAAAGAGGCGCGGTTGAACCGAATCATCGAAGCCGTCAACGAACGGAGATTCGTTTCTTTACATGCGCTGATGGAACTCACCCATAGTAGCGAGTCGACGATTCGCGCGGATTTGGTTGAATTGGCCGAGTCGGGTAAAATCCACCGGATCCGTGGGGGAGCCCAAGCCATTAATGACGAGAGTTTGTCCTACGAGCCTTCCTTAGAGGATAAACTCGGGCTCCATTTCGCCGAGAAACGTTTAATCGCCCAAAAGGCCGTCACGCTTGTTCGGCCAAATATGGCGGTTTATTTAGATGCAGGAACTTCGACGCACGCCCTAGCGGAAGAACTCGATGCTCCGGGCATTAAGATCTTCACGAATTCGATGCACGTGGCGCGTAAAGTGATCGCCAACGGCTATAAAGCATACGTAGTAGGAGGGGAGTTCAAGTTTTCCACCGATGCGTTTATAGGACCGATGGCCCAAGACACCCTTTCCCGTTTCCATTTCGACTTGGGGTTCTTTGGCACCAACGGGGTTTCCCTGGATCAAGGCTTTACCACTCCTGACGTCGAAGAGGCCGCGATCAAAGCCAAGGCCATGGAACAATGCAAAGAGGCTTATGTCCTTGCGGATTCGAGTAAATTTGGCGTCGTCACCAGCGTGAGTTTCCATCCTTTTGATCCCTCTCATCTGATTACCGACCACGTTTACCAAGACGAATATCGAAATTTGGGTATCCTGGAGGCCAAACCATGATTTATACCGTCACCTTTTCGCCCGCCATCGACTATGTCGTGGACCTGGACCATTTGGAGAAAGGCGCGATAAACCGTAGCAAAGGCGAGCATTGTTTGCCTGGGGGCAAAGGCATCAACGTATCCATTGTTTTGTCGAACCTTGGCAAACCTTCCGTCGCCACGGGTTTCATCGGCGGCTTCACGGGCGCATACATCCAAGAGGAATTGGAGAAGCGGGGCATCGCCTCGGATTTCGTCCATGTGGATGGCAATACGCGCATCAACGTGAAACTCCGTGGAAAAGAGGAAACGGCGATCAATGGGCAAGGGCCGCATATCACCGACGCCCAAATCGAGGAGCTTTTAGTTCGTTTGCAGAAGCTGAACGAAGAAGACCTGCTGGTTATCTCCGGAACGATTCCTTCTTCGTTGCCTAGCGACATTTATGAAAAAATCTTAGAACGCATGAAAGGGAATGGGGCGCAGGTCATCGTCGACGCGACCAACGACATTCTTCTCAATACGTTGAAATACCGTCCGCTTCTTGTGAAGCCCAACCAAGAAGAGCTGGAAGAAATGTTCCATGTCACCATCCATAACGACGCGGAACTGATCGAAAACGCCGAGAAACTAATCGCCCTTGGAGCGAAATACGTCATCGTCTCCCTTGGTGGGGACGGGGCGCTGCTTGTAGGGGAGGGGATTTCGCCTCTTCGCTTGCCTGCGCCCAAAGGGAAGGTCGTCAATACTGTCGGGGCGGGGGACTCTCTCGTCGCGGGCTTCATTGACGAATACACCATTTCAGGAAACATCGCGAAAGCCTTCCGCCGAGGCATCGCGACGGGCAGCGCCTCTGCCTTCTCCGAAGGTCTTGCGACCAAGGAGGAAGTCGAGGCTTTGCTCCAAAAGATGGAATAGAAAGGAGGACAAGCATGAAAATCACAGACCTGCTGTCAGAAAAAACCATCTCCACAACCGTTTCTGCATCGTCGAAAGAAGACGTCATTAAGCAAGCGGTTGCCCTCATCGCAAAATCCGGAGCCATTTCGGATGTCGCCACCTACGAGAAGGGCGTCTTCAAACGAGAGGAGGAATCCACCACCGGCATTGGCGAGGGCATCGCGATCCCGCACTGCAAATCGGACGTGGTCTCCAAGCCCGCTCTCGCGGCGATGGTCATCCCCGAAGGTGTCGACTACGCCGCCTTGGACGGGGAGCCCGTTCACTTGCTCTTCCTCATCGCCGCGCCGAACTCGGAAGATAACGTCCACCTCGACGTCTTGGCCCGCCTTTCCGAGATGCTCATGGACGACGAATTCAAGAACAAACTTTTGGCCGCCAAAGACAAGAAGGCGTTCCTCAAAGTCATTGATGACGCGGAATCGGAAAAGCTCGCAGAAAATGAAGAAACCGAGCTATTCCCCCGTGTTTTGGCCGTTACTGGATGCCCAACCGGCATCGCCCATACGTATATGGCCGAACAAGCCTTAAAGGATAAGGCGAAAGAAATGGGCATTTCCATCAAGGTCGAAACGAACGGATCCGGCGGGATCAAGAACGCCTTGACCGATGAGGAAATTGAACATTGCGAAGGCATCGTCGTCGCAGCGGACGTCCAAGTCGAAATGGACCGCTTCGCTGGCAAACGCGTGGTACAGGTTCCCGTTGCGAAAGGCATCCATGAGCCGGAGCGCCTCATTAACCAAGCCCTCGACCCGAACACCCCCATCTATAAGGAAGGCGAGGAACGCAAGAGTGGCGCTAGCGGGGAGAAGCTTTCCATCGGCCGCCAGATCTATAAGCACTTGATGTCGGGTGTCAGCCACATGCTCCCATTCGTCATCGGTGGTGGTATCTTGATCGCTCTTGCGTTCTTGATTGACACCATCGCTGGCAACGCTGGCTCCCCGAACTTCGGTTCGGTCAACGCCGTTGCGGGTTGGTTTAAGACCGTCGGTGGCTATGCCTTCAACTTCATGGTGTGGATCCTCGCCGGCTTCATCGCCTACTCCATCACGCACCAAAGCAAAGGTGCCTTGGCCGTTGGTATGGTCGGCGGCTTCATCGCCACGACCTCAAACTTCAACATCTTGGCTTCCATCCAAGGCGCGGAATATGAGCTTACTGCCAATGCGGGCTTCCTCGGTGGCATCGTCGCCGGCTTTGCCGCGGGTTATATCGTCATCGGCTTGAATGCGTTGTTCAAGTTCTTGCCGAAGTCCTTGGAATCCTTAAAGGCCACGTTGATCGTTCCTGTCCTTGGCACGTTATGCATCGGTTTGACGATGTATTTGGTCAACACCCCGCTCATCTACGTCAACATCGGCTTCACCAACATGCTCAACTGGCTCGCCGACCATAATCTCACCATCCTCCTCTGTGCCCTCCTTGGCGCGATGATGGCCATCGACATGGGTGGTCCGATCAACAAAGCGGCCTACGTCTTCGCTACGGCCTCTTTGGCTGGCGCCAGCGCCGCCAACCCCGCCGGCTACATCATCATGGCCGCCGTTATGGCGGGTGGCATGGTCCCGCCGCTAGGCATTGCCATCTCCGCTCACCTCTTCCCGCAGAAATACACCAAGAACCAGCGCCGCGACGCCTATGTGAACTATGTCATGGGCGGCGCGTTCATCACCGAAGGCGCTATTCCCTTCGCCGCCAGCGATCCTTGGCGCGTCATTCTCTCCAGCGTCGTCGGCTCCTCCGTCGCTGGTTTGCTCACCGCTTTGTTTGGCTGCCAACTCCTCGCTCCCCATGGTGGCGTGTTCGTCTTGGCGACCATCCAACCTTCCGGCTGGACGATCTTGCTCTACTTGCTGGCCATCGTCGCGGGCTCCTTCGTCACCGCCTTGTTGCTCGGCATGCTAAAGCAGAACGCGGAGAACCCGGAACTTGGCAAGTGGAAAGGCATCAACTTCCCTTGGACGAAAAAGTAAAATAGACGAAAGGAGATAACCCATGAAATCGTTTAATTACGTCATCACCGACAAAGAGGGTATCCACGCCCGTCCCGCTGGCCTCGTGGTCGCCGAAGCGAAGAAGTTCGCCTCCGCCATCACCATTGAGAACAAGGGGAAGAAGGCGGACCTCAAGCGCATCTTCGGCGTCATGTCCCTCTGCGTGAAGCACGGCGAGGAAATCGTCGTGTCCGCGGAAGGCGCAGACGAAGAAGCCGCCATCGCCGCCGTTGAGAAAGTCTTCAAGGAAAACCTCTAATATGGGTTCCCACAAAGGATCCCGCGTTTTTGAGGGATACGCCTTAGGGAAAATCGCCGTCTACTCCGCTGTGAAGGTGGAGAAGGCGGCGGGCCTTGGGGCCGAAAAGGAATTCGCCCGGTTCGAAAAAGCCAGGGCGGACACCATTGCCGCTTTGGATAAGTCCTATATGGAGACCTTGTCCAAGCTTGGGGAGGCGGAAGCAGCGCTATTCGCCACCCACAAACTCATGGCGGAAGACCTAGACTTCGAGGACGCGATCCGCGCCGAACTCGAAAACGACGTTTCCGCCGAATACGCCGTCCACGCAGCTGGCGCACAGCTCGCCGAGATGTTCGCCTCAATGGACGACGCCTACATGAAGGAGCGCGCCAACGACGTTCGCGAAGTGGCCGCCCGCATCGTGATGGCGTTGCGCCAAGAGGTGAATGGGTTCCAACTCAAGGAACCTTCCATCATCGTGTGCGACGACCTTCCTTCTTCCGAGCTCATGAAGCTCGACAAGAAGATGATTCTTGGCATCGTCTTCGTCAAAGGCGGCGCCAACTCCCACGTCTCTATTCTTACCCGAATGCTGGAGATTCCCGCCATCTGTGGGGTCGAAGGTTTCGAGGTGAAAAAAGAACTCGATGGAACCTTCGCCGTTTTGGACGCGATGAAGTCCGAACTCATCCTGTCGCCGGATTCCAAACTCCTTTCCGCCTATTCGAAGAAAAAGGCGCAATATGAGGAGAACAAGGCGAAGCTGCAGGCTTTTAAAGGAAAGCCCACCCTTACAAAAGACGGCAAGAAAGTTGAGATTTACAACAATATTGCCTCCTCCTTCGAGGTGGAAAACGCGATCCGTAACGACGCCGAAGGCATTGGCTTGTTCCGCTCGGAATTCATTTACCTAGAAGCGAAGGACTATCCCACCGAGGAAGAACAATTTGAGCACTATAAGCGCGTGGTCTCGGCCATGGGCGAAAAGCAGGTTATCATCCGCACCCTTGATATCGGCGCGGACAAGAAGATCGATTACTTCGATTTGCCCGAGGAGGAAAACCCCGCCCTTGGCTTCCGTAGCATTCGCATTTGCAAGGCGCGCCCAGACATCTTCCTCGCGCAGCTTCAAGCTCTCTACCGCGCTTCCGCTTATGGCAACCTCGCGGTGATGGTTCCGATGATCATCTCCTTAAGCGAGGTGACCTTCATCCACGAGATGGCGGCCTTGGCCAGGGAAAACCTCAAGGCCAGGAATCTGCCGTTTAACCCGGACATGAAGATTGGCATCATGGTGGAGACGCCCGCCGCGGCCGTCTGTTCGGATTTGTTCGCGGCGAAGGTGGACTTCTTCTCCATTGGGACCAACGACCTTAGCCAATATACCATGGCAATCGACCGCGTGAACCCAAACCTCAGCTCTAGCTTCAACCCCCATCACAAAGCCGTTTGCCGTTTGATTAAACTGTCGACGGAAAACGCCCATAAGGCGGGTATCCCCATCGGCATCTGCGGCGAGCTGGCGCGCGATGAGAAACTCCTTCCCTTCTTCTTGAAGATCGGGGTGGACGAACTCTCCGTGTCCCCGGCTTACACCTTGTCCTTGCGCGAACAAATCTCGTATATAGATACGCGGGAAGTGAACGTCGAGGATTACGTCTAATCTACGCTTGCAAAAAACAATCAAAGGCGCGGTTAGTCCGCGTCTTTGTATATTTCGGCGATGCGTTTGAAATCTTCGAAGCGTCTTTCGAACGCGTCAGTCGCGGCAGGGGAGAACTGTTTGCCTTTTTGGGCGATGATTTCGTCACGTGCCTGCTCAATGGTCCAAGCGTCTTTGTAGCAACGCTTGCTGACAAGCGCGTCAAATACGTCGGCCACGGAGGCGATTTGGGCTTCCACGGGAATCTCATCGCCTTTGAGATGATGGGTGTAACCGTTGCCGTCCCATCGTTCGTGATGGTATTGGGCGATGACCGCGCCGAGTTGCATGATGTTTCCAGGGACGCCTGCGAGCAACTGTCCGCCATAGTCGACGTGTTGCTGCATGATTTTGTATTCTTCGTCGGTAAAGCGTCCGGGCTTATGCAAAATCTTTTCGTCCACCATGATTTTACCCACGTCATGGAGCATGGCCGCCACGCGGATGTCGTGGACTTGGTCTTTGGTGAAACCGAGTTCCTCCGCGAGGATGGCACTATATTCGCCGACACGTTTGACGTGGTTTCCGGATTCGCCGGATTTATTGGATAGAATCGTCGCGAAATTCTCGGAGATGCTGTCTTGCTGCTCGATGAGTTCCCTTAATGAATCTTGGACTTTTTCCGCCATGGCGTTGAAGCTTATGCTCACGTCGGTGATTTCGTCGTTTGCGGTTTGCTTTACGCGGACGTCATAATGGCCTTCCGAGATTTCCCCAGCGGCTTTGGAAAGGCTTCGGATTCGTTTGATTTCCTTCGCGGAAAGCAACACGGCCGCCAAGGAGGAGAGGGCTACGGCCATAGCGACGATTAAGACGATGAACCAAACGCTCGAATTGATGGCCTTGCGTAAGGATAAGTGGTTAATGTAGGCCACATAGGTCCAGTTTCGCGACGAGATGTTTTTCCGATAGGTCGTGAACCCGTTTTCTTCTTTTAGACCTTCTTGGATCGTGGCGTGGTTTTGGAATAGGTTATCGTCAACGCCTTGGTCTCCTGAGACGGTTTGCAGGACGACTTTGCCTGTCTCGTCCACCAACAGCATTCCTTCGTCTTCATAGGCGGTTCCGGTGAGGCATTCCAGAAACGCCGCGCGGTCAAAGCCGTACTCAACGTAGCCAACGACTTGCATGTCATAAACGTCATCTACGCCATAGTTGACCAAGGCCTTCCATACGTAGAGGGAATCGTTGCCCTCGAAAAACCATTGGGAGTTTCCGGGATGAGCTTCCAGTGCCGCATATCGTTCGGACGTGCATTCGATTTTGCTTTGGCTGACATGGAAGAGGCGATTGGCGACGGGCTTGCTTGCCTCAATGAAGGGGGAGTACATCGTGGCGGAGACGATGTTATGGTCGGTGATGACCAAATAGTCCATGGCCCCAACGATGGTCGAACCATCCCCGGTCAATCCGCTTCCGGACATGGCGTTTTTTAGCGTGCTCATCGCCTTTGGATCCTCGGAAGCGGTAAGAATGGAGTTAGCGAAGTCGTGGTTGTATCCGATTTGGTTGGAAAGAAGCTTCGTGGACGTTTCTACGGAGGCTAAGGCGTTTTCTAGGGCCGTGCTGGCGTTTAGTGCCACGGAGGCAAGGTTATTCCCCGCGGTTTGCCGGGAGTTAGAAGCGGAGGTCGCGGTCAAAACGGCACCCAAAGCGGCCGCGGATACGGCAATGGATACCATTGACATGATGGCCAGCTTCGCCTGAATGGTGAAACGCATCTTTCCCTGCATGTCCCGTATTGTATCAAAACCAGCCAAACGGATGATAGAATACATCCGTCTATGCGGAACCCACGCTTTCTTCC
>JAILIV010000056.1 GCA_024695105.1 Bacilli bacterium | reverse complement strand
GAGGTGAACCAAGCAACGGTACCGGTGATCGAAGCAGCCGTGGAGAAGAGCAACAGAGCCATCGCGGGCACAATAACCTTTGATTTTTTCATAATAAACTCCTTATTAAAACGACAAAATCATTCAAATAATCTCTTACTTGAACGGATGATAGGTTTCATCGCATCGTCGTCTTAATAAGGTTTGGGACGCCCTTACCAAGTTGGCTTTGCGCCATTATTGTTGGCGAAGGGGCCAAAACCGTCAAGAAAAATCGTTCAAATCAACCTTCGAAATGTGCCTGAAGCAGAGCTTCCATCTTGAAGATATCGTGGTAGCCACATAGTTCCACCGCTGAATGCATGGCGAGTTGGGCGATGCCGACGTCCGCGCATTTTAAGGAGATTTGGGCGTTGGAAATGTTGCCTAACGTACTCCCGCTTCTGGCGTCGCTCTTGTTATTAAACTCCTGATACGGATCACCTAAGGATTCGCAGAGAGATTTCACGTAAGCGGAGGTTTCGGCATTGGTCGCGTAGTGCTGGGCGGCGTCATGTTTGATGACGATGCCCCCGTTCAAACGCACATGCGTCGTCGGGTCGGCTTTTTCGGGATGGTTGGGGTGATTGGCGTGCGCGTTATCCGCGGAGATTAGGATACTGTTCGCGAATGCCATTCCCTGCCCGTCCGCGTCATGGCCTAAGGCAGACTCGATGCGTTGCAAGGTGCGGACTAAAAAATCGCTGTCCGCGCCTTGCTGGGTCAATGAGCCCACTTCCTCGTTATCGAAGGAAACGAATACCGGAATGTGCTTGGAAGGCTTCTTGCTGGCCTCTAAGAATCCTAAAAGGCTAGAGAAAGCGCAGGCAAGGTCATCCAAACGGGGAGAAAGGACCAAATCCTGGTTTCCACCCACCATACGGGGCTCTTCGCGGACATAAAGGTTCAAATCATGAGAGAGAACCGTCCCCCCAATCCCAAACTTCTTGGCCAAATAAGCATCAAAGTCCCCTTCATAGGTTTCATCTAACCATAACGGAACCATATCAATCGCCGGATTCGGGGCAAAAGAAGAGTTCACCTCGCGGTTTTGATGGATGGCAAGGGAAGGGATAACCAAGGCATCTTCGTCTAGATCCACATAATGGCAAATGATCTCCTCCCCTACTTTCGCATAGACTCTACCGGCAAAGGAAAGCGGACGGTCAAACCAGGAATAAAGGATCGCCCCACCATAAGGTTCGACGTTCAGTTTAGTGACGTCGCCGGAAACGATGACTGGCTTGGGCTTTAGCACAAAGGTCGGCGAATCGTTATGGGTCGCGGCGATGTGATAACCATAGGTATCCTCATTTGGATACACGAACGCCAAGATGCTCGATCCGTTACGGGTTAGGAAATACTTGCCCCCAGGAACCAATTCGAAACGTTTGGACTCATCTAACTCGATAAACCCTTCCTCTAATAACGCCTCCTTCACCTGCAAGACGGCATGGAAGGGAGAATGGCTGCAAGAAATATAGTCCAACACGTTTTTCATAAAGACTCCTTTATTTGGAATGGTAGAGTTTCTTCTTTTCGTAGAACGGCTCGCACGTATGGCGGATGCCCAAACGGTTCAACGTGCCCATGTCACGCGAAGAAAGGATGACGGAAGAATGGGATTCACACCCGCGAAGTAACGGCAAAGCGTTTAAGGCTAGCTCCGCGACGGGATTGGTGACGGCGGAGATGGATAAGGCCATCAATACATCATCGACGTGAAGGCGCGGGTTATGGTGTCCCAAGCCCTTGATCTTTAAATAGCAAATCGGCTCGATGATGGCCTTAGGCAACAATGCGACCTTGTCGGAGATGCCCGCGAGGGTCTTAAGAGCGTTTAAGATCATGGCGGCAGTCGCGCCTAACAAGGAACTGGTCTTGCCTGTGATGATCTGCCCATCGTTTAGCTCAATCGCCGAAGCCGGGGCACCGGTGGCTTTGGCCTTCTCCACGCAGGGGGCGACGCAACGCCTCTCCGCGATGGAAATGTCGTTGTTGTTCATCAGGTTCTCGATTTTGGCGACGCTCGACTCAAAGGGCCTACCCTTGCGCACGTCCATCAAGGCCTTGTAGTACCTACGGATGATTTCCTGACGCGAGGCTTGCTTGCACACCTCGTCATCGGAAATGCAAAATCCCCCCATATTGACGCCCATGTCCGTAGGCGAATGGTACGGGGACTCCCCGAAGATGGCCGAGATAAGCCGGTTCAACACGGGGAATATCTCGATGTCACGGTTATAGCTGACCGTGGACACCCCATACTGCTCCAAGTGGTACGGGTCGATCATGTTGACGTCGTCTAGGTCCGCGGTCGCGGCTTCATACGCCAAATTGACCGGATGTTTCAAAGGAAGGTTCCAAATCGGGAACGTCTCGAATTTGGCATAGCCAGATTTCACGCCTCTTTGGGCGTCGTGGTACATCTGGCTAAGGCAGGTGGCCATCTTGCCGCTTCCTGGCCCTGGGGCGGTAACCACCACCAAGGAACGGGAGGTCTCGATATAGTCGTTCTTACCTAAGCCGTCTTTGGAGACGATGTGGTCCACGTCATAGGGGTAATTGGGGATCGCGTAGTGGCGGTAGGTCTTCACGCCTAACTTGGCGAGGTAACGTTCAAAGGGTTTGACGTTCTTTTGGTTCGCGTATTGGGTTAAGCAAACGGAACCCACGTATAGACCCGCCTCATGGAAGGCGTCCATAAGACGTAATACGTCTTGGTCATAGGTGATGCCAATGTCTTCGCGGACTTTGGCGTCTTCGATCATCTGGGAGTTGATGACGATGATGATTTCGGCTTGGTCTTTCATCTCCAAAAGCATTTGGAGTTTGGTGTCGGGCTTAAAGCCTGGCAGGACGCGGGAGGCATGGAAGTCGTCGAATAGCTTGCCACCGAACTCCAAATAGAGCTTGCCTCCAAAAGCGGCGATACGCTCCTTGATGCGCTCCGTCTGGATCGATACGTACCGATCATTGTCAAAACCTACGGCGACCATGTTTTCGTCCCCCACAAAACGGAATGATTATAAAGTCGCGCGCGCTTTTGTGGGCGACGAGTTACGCAGAATATCCAAAGAGAAGAGGCTTTATTCGATAACCCGCCTCGTCATTTTGAGGCGGAAAGACCACGCGGGGCGATCTGCGCTCTCAGGGAACACCACGTTAAAGAGGTACGTTTCTTTCTCGTCCTCCATGATGAGGCAATTCACGTAAGCATAGGGGGCAGGCTTATCCGAAACCGCATGGCATAGAAGGACAGGTTCTTTGTCTGCGCTTATCCCAATTCCGAACGTTCCGTTGTTCCATCCTTCCCGTAGAAGATTGGCCTGCTCTGCAAGCGAAACACCATACTTCTTCCGAAGGTCATCGATGCCATCATGACAAAAGAAGAAGCCTGCGTCCTCCAAAATGGGTTGAATGGTCTTCTCGAAGTCTTTCGCGCCTTGCTCGGGATAGCCAAGATCCAAGCGTCCATTAGGAAATAGGAACGGATGACCCTTAACCCACGTAACGATTTGCTGACGAAAAGCCTTCTTCGCTTCCGTAAACGAAGAAAAATCAAAGCGCAATGAAGCCTCTTGTTCCTCGTTAGGCCCAAGAGAGGCCCACTGTTTTAAAACCCATTTGAAACTCATAGATTGCTGGACCAAATTTATAAAAAACGCTATCTAACGACGGAAATCGACGATCGGCAGAAGATACAAAGGCAGCGTTGTCTGCGTTTGTTCCTTTCGGAAGTTTTTGATGCCCACGACAAAACGGTGGCCCTTGATGTCGGGATATCGCAGATGGAACGCATCTAAAGACGACGTCTTGTAACGGCTGGTGCTTTTCACTTCCATCAAGATGTTGGCCAACCCGTATTTGAAGACAAAGTCAATTTCGTAACGCCGTTCCTTAGCCTCTCCTTGTTCGCGATAGGTAAAGACGTGATAGTACTTTTGGATATGGCGGGCAGAAAGCATTTGGCACACTACGGACTCCATGATGCCTCCTAAGTTGATGCCCCCTTCCCCTTTGAGGAATTTCGCATAAACAAAGTTGATCTTTCCTTCCGAAAGGGAAGCCAAAGAAGTAAACAGCAGACCAACGTCCATGTAATAAAACTTGTAGAACGCCAAGTCCTTCCCCGACTCTAGGAAAGATGTTAAATCTGGGGATCGATAGACAATCTCAGTCATCTTGAAATCATTCAAAGCGCGAATGCTTTGTTCAATTTTCACCGACCGCGAATCGACATTCTCTAAAGACGGAAGAAAACGATACGACTCCCGTTCGGCGGCGAGCTGAGATGGGATGTCTTTGAAAAGGGCTTCGCAAAAAGTTCCGTTCTTCGAGTCATATTTCCGCAAATCCTCACAGTAAAGGGAAAGGATCCTCTTCTTAGCCTTTTCCACCTCGAGGTAGGAATTCTTCTTTAGAAGCGCAGCGACCGATTGAGGCATGCCTCCAACCGCCATATACTCACGGAATTGCCCCATCAGTTTTTGATGCACGGCATCGGGAATGTTTTGGTTGGATTCGACTAAATCCCGGAGAACCGGAAGCGGATCTTCCTCGCCCTTAGCCCATAGATACTCTTGGAAATCCATGGGGTGCATATAAAGAATCGTCTCCTCGGAGGGGATCTGTATGTTCGCCTCATTGGAAAGAATCGTGATGAGCGAACCAGTCTCAATGTAATCGTACCGTCCGTCCGCGACGAGATATTTGATGTCTTCCCTGGCCTGCAGGCAGTATTGAACTTCGTCAAAGATAATCAAAGAACCAGGCCTTGGGGTTTTGCCACACAGAAGAAACAAGTTGCGGAAGAAAGAATCCAAGTCCGCCATATGGTCGGACGTAAATAGTTCCTTGATTGCATCGGAAGCGATTTTGAAATCCAAGTAAAGGAAGTCGCGGTAGGCCTCCCTCGCCAGTTTTTTCACGATGGTTGTCTTGCCGACGCGCCGTGGCCCTTCGATAAGCAAAGCATCCTCTTTCTTACCACTTTTCGCCCAAGAAAGAAGGTCATCGTATATCTTTCTTTTAAACTCAAATTCACGTTCCGCTTTCATATATCAAAATAATACCCATATCATCGGCATTTTCATATAGCAAATTGCAGTTTTTCGGTTGAACTTGACCATAAAATCTGCAATTTTTCGGTTGAAATTATGGGCCAAATCTGCGTTTTTTCGGTTGAAATTTACCCAAAAATCTGCAGTTTTTCGGTTGAAATGGGAAAACTAAAAAGGGGGCTGAAAGAGGGGGAAGGGGGCTTTAGGATATCTTGTCAAGTTTGGTTTGAAGTTTCAGTTTCTTTAACGGAACCGGCTTGCGGCCTTCCTTTAAGACGCGTTCCCCAAGGGATATCGCGTTCACGGGGCACACCAAACCGCATAGCAAGCAACCCACGCATTTGGTTTTATCGCAATGC
>JAILIV010000028.1 GCA_024695105.1 Bacilli bacterium | reverse complement strand
GGCACGACGCCAACACTCTTCAAGGGAAAGAACGCCGAAGCGCTCAGCAAAACGTTCACGGGCATGCTCGCTGACAGTAATCATTGAGGTCTCCTTTCGAGATGATCGGATGATTACGAGGCGGAGCCGGGGGTTTGAACGTTTTGGTCTAAAGAAAACCCGCGGTAACAACAACCGCGGTTCGACGTAGAGAATCACGATCGTTGCAAAGAGACAGAGCCTCGGTCGGAGGTTTTCACCTCCTTTATGATCAATGATTCCCAGCAAGCCTTATGGCTTTATTGGAGTAGCCACAAATGGCTACGTGCTAATTAAACTCCTTTTAACGACGTATTCAAGACTTTTTGGACAAAAGCAAAAGCGCCCCATCGCTGGAGCGCTTGCGTAGTATGTCGAATTAGCGATCGGACCAACGGACGAGCGTGACTTCCGCCGCGTCGCCGCGACGTTCGCCAAGCTTGAACGAACGGGTGTAGCCGCCGTTGCGCGAGGCCATGCGGGGACCGATTTCGCCGAAGAGCTTCTTGAGGGCTTCTTCGGAGCGGACGGTCTGGGCCGCAAGGCGACGGGCGTGGAGGTCGTTCCTCTTCGCGAGGGTGACCAGATGGTCGGCGAGCTTCTTGAGCTCTTTGGTGACGCCGCTGGTGACCTTGACCTCTTCGTGGATGATGAGGTCGGTCACGACGTTGCGGAGCATCGCCTTGTTCTTCGACGCGGTGTAACCGGTCTTGAAACGGACGCCGGTCTTGCCGTGGACGTTCTTTCTACCTTGTGCAGCCATGGTTTATTCTCCTACGTAATCGCGGAAGTGCAGGCCATGGGCCGCGAGTTTCTCTTTGACTTCCTTGAGCGATTTCTTGCCGAGGTTGCGGACTTTCATCATTTCCTCCTCGGACTTTTGGGTGAGTTCCAACACGGTGGTGATCCCCGCCCGCTTGAGGCAGTTGTTGGAGCGGACGCTTAGGTCGAGCTCCTCGATGAACATGTTCTGGAACTTGTTGTCCTCCGCGTGGGTCTCCTCTTTGACGAGGCGGATGCTTTGGACCTTCTCCTCGAGGGCGATGAACTGCTGGAAGTGGCTGATGAGCAACTGGGCGGCAAGGGCCACGGCTTCGTGGGGCTTGACGGACCCGTTGGTGGTCACTTCGAGGGTCAGCTCGTCGAACTTCGAGTCATGAAGGACGCGGGTCGGCTCGACGCTGTAGGCGACTTTGACGACGGGGGAGTAATTGGAGTCGGTGGTGATGACGCCGACGGTGTCGATGCGACGCTCGGACTTGTTGACCTCGGCGGTGACGTAGCCACGGCCATTGGCGGCGAAGATGGTCATCACGAGGTGACCCTCCGCGTTGAGGTGGGCGATTTCGAGGTCGGGGTTGCAGCAGCTCACGAGGGCGGGCAACTCGAGGTCGCCGGCCTTGAGGGTGCAAGGGCCTTTGACGTCGACTTCGATGCGCTTGAGGTCGGACGAATTGTCGTCGATCTTAAGGACGAGCTCCTTGAGGTTCAGGATGATCGCGGTCACGTCTTCCATCACGCCTTTGAGGGCGGTGAATTCGTGGCGGGCGCCTTCGATCTGCACGGCGACGACGCTGGCGCCGGGGAGGGCGCTTAGCATGACGCGGCGGAGGGCGTTGCCCAGGGTGATGCCGAACCCACGCTCGAGGGGGCTCGCGACGATCTTGGCGTAGTTCTCGGTCTCGTCATTGACGACGATGCCGATCTTCACGGGGTTGAACGGGTTGGGGAGTTTGATCTCTTCGACTTTGTTTTCGGCTTTGTTGGCCATTGATTTTCCTCCTATTGGTTAGTTTTGGTTGTAGCGAATGGGTGATTAGAGACTAACCACGGGGGCGCTTGGGCGGACGGCAGCCGTTGTGCGGGATCGGGGTCGTGTCCTCGATCGAGGTGACCTGTAGGCCGACGACGGTGAGGGCGCGGACGGCGGATTCACGTCCGGCGCCGGGGCCCTTGACCTCGACGTCGACGGTGCGCAGACCTTGGTCAAACGCGGTTTTGGCGGCCGCTTCGGCGGCAAGCTGGGCGGCGAAGGGAGTCGACTTCTTCGCGCCTTTGTATCCGAGGGCACCGGCCGAGGACCAGGCGATGACGTTGCCTTGGACGTCGGTGATGGTGACGATGGTGTTGTTGAAGGTGGCGTGGATGTGGGCGACGCCTTTGGTATAAGACCGTTTGATTTTCTTCTTACGGGCGGTCGTGGATTTCTTCGTGTTAGCCATGATTTCTTACCTCCGTATTACTTGCCGGCCTCTTTCTTGTTGGCGATGGTCTTCCTCTTGCCTTTGCGGGTACGGGCATTGGTGCGGGTACGCTGGCCGCGGACGGGAAGGCCCTTCTTGTGGCGGAGGCCACGATAGCATCCGATTTCGGTGAGGCGCTTGATGTTGAGGGCGACTTCGCGACGGAGATCGCCTTCGGTGTGGTATTTGGCGACCTCGGCGCGAAGAGCGGTCAATTGCTCATCGGTGAGGTCCTTGGTGCGAATGTCTTCGCTGATTTTGGCCGCGGCGCAGATCTTCTTCGCCGTGGTGTCGCCGATCCCGTAGATGTAGGTGAGGGAGACGACGATGCGTTTTTCATTGGGGATATCGACCCCGACAATACGTGCCATTTTCTAAATGATCCTTTCCAGCTCAACCCTGACGCTGCTTGTGCTTGGGGTTGGAGCAGATAACCATGAGCTTACCGTGACGGCGGATGACCCTGCACTTGTCACAGATCGGCTTGACAGACGGTCTGACTTTCATTTTCTTTGCTCCTTTTTTCGGTGTCCGCCACGTCAGTTGCGGTAGCGGAACGTGATTCGCCCACGTGTTAAGTCGTAAGGTGAGAATTGGACGGTGACCCGATCACCGGGGAGAATCCGGATGTAGTTCATGCGGATTTTTCCCGAAACGCAGGCTTGGACCACCGCTCCGTTGTTGGCGAGCTTCACCTTGAAGTTGGCGTTGGGAAGGCATTCCAACACCGTCGCCTCGACTTCGATGCAATCTTCTTTGCTCAAAGTGTCTCCTTTCCGCTCCTTAGAGCCGCGTCAGGATCTCACAGCCTTCGTCCGTGACCACGAGCGTGTTCTCGTAATGGCTGGTGAGCTTTCCGTCTTTGGCCAGCACCGTCCAGCCGTCCCCGAGGACGCGGACGCCCGGTTTCCCCTCTAAGATCATCGGCTCGATGCAGATGGTCATGCCCTTACGGAGCACCGGCCCGGTCCCGGGGGTGCCGTAGCAGAGGATGGAAGGGTCTTCGTGCATGTCCCGGCCGATGCCGTGCCCGGAATACTCCCGGACGACGGAGCAGCCATGGGACTTCGCGGTCTCTTCGATGGCGTGGGAGATGTCCCCGACGTGTACCCCTGGTTTCACCAGGGACATAGCATTATAGAAGCATTCCTCGGCGATGGCTATCATTCTTTTTTGCCTCTCCCCCACGATGCCGACGGGGTAGGTCCTTGCGGCGTCGCCGCAGTACCCGCCCTTCTTGGCCACGAGGTCGAGGGTGATGATGTCCCCATCCCGGAGGATCTTCTTCTTGGAGGGGATGCCATGGAGGATGCACTCGTTGACCGAAGCGCACACCGAACCGGGGTAGCCATAGTAGCCAAGTTCCCCGGGGATGGCCCCTTCCCGACGGACGATGCCGTCGATAATGTCGTTGAGGGTTTGGGTGGAGACCCCGGGCACGATGTGCTCCTTGATCTCCTCCAAAGCCACCGCGACGACGCGGGAGGCCTCTCGGATGAGGGCGACTTCCCGCGGCGACTTCACGATGATCATTGATGGGCCTTCAGCAGCGCCGCGATCTCCGCGGTCACCTTTTCTAAGCCCACCATGCCGTCGTAATGGTGGTATAGGCCCTCCGCTTGGTAGAACTCCACCAGCGGAGCGGTTTGGGCGTAATAGTTGTCCAGACGGATTTTGAACGACTCTGGATTGTCGTCTTTGCGTTGGATGAGCTCCGCGCCGCAACGGTCGCAGACGCCCTCCTTCGCGGGCTTCATGGAGTGGATGTTGTAGGAAGCGCCGCACTTCGGGCAGACCCGACGTCCGGCGATGCGCTCCATGAGCACCTCATCAGGGACGGTGATGTCGATGACGAGGTTGACGGCCCTGCCGATTTCCGGGCCCATGACCTTCAAGGCCTTGGCTTGGGCGATCGTGCGGGGGAAGCCATCGAGAAGATAGCCGTCCTTGCAGTCGTCTTGGGAAAGCCTGGACTTGACGAGGTCGATGGTCAGGCCGTCGGGGACCAGGTCGCCGCGCTCGATGATGGCCTTGGCCTTCAAACCGAGCTCGGTGCCTTTGGAAATGTTCTCCCGAAAGATGTCTCCGGTGGAGATGTGCGGGAGGTGGAACGCGTCGATGATACGGGTGGCCTGCGTGCCTTTGCCGGCACCCGGGGGACCCATGAGAATGATGTTGAGCATTACATGCCTCCTTGCACTTCTTCGAAGGATTTGCCGGCCAGCAAGCCGTCGATCTGCGAGTTGAGCTCGATGCAGACGCCGACGACGATGATCATACCGGTGCCGCCGATGGCCAACGAGCTATCCGCCCCGAAGATGCCCGACAGGGTCAGGATGACGGGGATGGCGGCGATGGTGGCCAAGGCGAAGGCGCCGATGAAGGTGACGCGGTTAAGGACCTTGCGGACGTAGCGTTCCGTCTCCTTGCCCGGGTGGATGCCTGGGATATAGGAGCCGTTCTTCTGGAAGTTGTCCGCCATGTTCTCCGGATCCATTTGCATCTCGGAGTAGAAGAAGGTGAACGCGATGATGAGGGCGATGTAGATGAGCAAGCCCCAAGGCATCGACCACGTCGAGCCGTTGATGCCGGGCATTTCATACATCTCCGAATAGGCGAAGATCTTCAGCCAACCCGCCTGGCCGGCCTCGGCGGAGATGAAACTCGCGATGACCGAGGGAGCCATGAGGATGGAAGAGGCGAAGATGACGGGGATGACGCCGGCGGAGTTGACCTTGATGGGAAGGAACGAAGCCTTGGCCATCGAGGCGCTTTGGCCGCCTTTGCCCGCATGCTGGACGGGGATTTTGCGCCGGGCGAGCTCGAAGAAGACGACGCCCGACACGATGAGCAACAACGCGAGGATGTAGAGGGCGAATTGGAAGGAGCCCTTGATGACCGCTTGGTCACCATGGCCCACGTTCACCATCACCCACTTCTGCCACGCGGTGGAGATTTGGATGGGGAGGGAACGGACGCATCCGGCGAAGATGATGACGGAGATACCGTTTCCTAAGCCTTTTTCCGTGATTTGGTCGCCGAGCCAGAGCGAGAGCATCGTTCCAGCCAATAGGACCGTGACGATGTAGGCGTAGGACCAGAAGCTCCCCTGCATGGAGGAGTCGATGAATCCAATATAATTGGAATTCTCCATCGTCTTGATGATGCCATAGCCTTGAACGGCCCCTAACAAGAGGCACAGGTAACGCGTCGCCATCTCGATCTTCTTGCGGCCGTATTGACCTTGCTTGGATAGCTCGGTCAACGCCGGCAAGACGTCTTTGGACAGCAACTCGACGATGATCTGCGCGGTGATGTAGGGGGACACGCCCAGCGCGAATACGGAGAAGTTGGACAGCGCGCCGCCGCCCAACAAATCCATCAATGCTAAGGCGTTACCGGAGTTCATGGCCTCGGCCAAGCCCGCTTTGGGCTGGACCAAGGGCACCGTGATGGCCGCCCCAATCCGCACCACAAAGAGAATCATGATCGTGAAGAAAATGCGACCGACGATTTCCTTGTTTTTGAAGATTGAGACGAATTTGCGCATTAGAGGACCTTCGCTTCACCGCCGAGGGCTTCAATCGCGGCTTTGGCCGAGGCGCTGAAGGCCTTGGCTTCCACGACGAGCTTCCGCTCTAAGGTGCCTTTCCCGAGGATTTTAACACCATCGCATTCGAATTTGATGACGCCTTTTTCGATGAGAAGGGCGGCGTTGACGACCGTGCCGTCCTCAAAGCGGTTGAGACGCTCGAGGTTGACGGTCGCGTAGACGGTCTTGCGACCCTTGTGGGTCTTACGCACGCCAAACTTAGGCAGACGGCGGGCGATCGGGGTCTGACCACCCTCGAAGCCATTGGCTTTGGTGTGGGCGTGGGCCCCTTGGCCCTTCATGCCTTTGCCGGCGGTCTTGCCGTTGCCGGTGCCGCGGCCCCTACCCTTGCGGAAGGAGTCGATGCGGGAACCGGGGGTGTTTTGCAGAGTGTGTAGGGAGGACATGGTTATTCATCTCCTTTCGGCGCGGGCGCGGCCTTGGGGGCCTTGCGGGCGCGGATCTCTTCCTCGGTCTTCTTGCCGCGGAGGACCATGACTTTGTCATAGGACTTCACGGCGCGGAGTCCGGCGTCGGTGGCGCGGATCACGTTGATCGGGGCGCGGGAGCCGTAAACCTTGGACACGACGTTTTTGACGCCGGCGAGTTCGAGGATGGCGCGGACCGGGCCACCGGCGACGACGCCGGTGCCGGGGGTCGCGGGCTTCAACACCACTTTGGTGGAGCCGAAGCAGCCGACGGTGTCATGGGCGATGGTGTCGCCTTTGACGATCTCGAGCTTGACCATGCTCTTGCGGGCTTTCTCGAGCGCCTTCTTGATGGCGTCGGGGACTTCGCCCGATTTGGCGGTGGCGAAGCCATAGGAGCCCTTGCCATCGCCGACGACGGCCAACGCGGAGAAGCGCACGTGCTTGCCGCCTTGGACGGTTTTGGAGACGCGGTTGATGGCGACCACCCTCTCTTGGAGGTCATCGCCTTCGCGACGGAATCCGCCGCGGCCGCCGCGACGTTCGGAAGGACGTCCGCGATGGGAGCCGTCCTTGCGGTCGCCCGGACGGGGAGCGCCCACCGAACCATGCGGCTCATAGCCACGGTTCTCAGCGGGTTTTTCTTCCGCGGCGGGGGCCGCGGTGATCTTGGTTTCTTCTTCCATGGACATTCTCCTTAGAACTTGAGCCCACCTTCGCGGGCGGCATCGGCGAGGGCGGCGACGCGGCCGTGGTAGAGGTATCCACCGCGGTCGAAGGCCACGAACTCAATGCCTTTGGCGAGCGCGCGCTTGGCGAGCTCGGCGCCCACTTTGGCGGCGGCTTCGCAGTTGGAGCCGTTGGGCAGTTTCAGTTGGACGGACGAAGCGGAGACGAGGGTGACGCCTTGGACGTCATCGATGATCTGGGCTTCGATGTGCTTGTTGGAACGGAAGACGCAGAGGCGGGGCTTTTCGGCCGTGCCGGAGATCTTCGCGCGAACGCGTTGGTGCTTGCGGGCACGAACAACGTTCCTGGGAGTCTTTTCGATCATGGTTATCCCCTCCTATTACTTCTTGCCGCCGGCGGCGCGCTTACCTTCTTTGAGGATGACGACTTCGCCTTTGTAGCGGATGCCCTTGCCACCGTAGGGCTCAGGGCGCTTGGTGTCGTGGATGAGGGCCGCGGTCTGGCCGACTTTCTGCCGGTCGATGCCTTCCACGAGGATGTGGGTGTCGTCTTTGGCGGTGATCTTCACGCCTTCGACGGGGGTGATGACGACTTCATGGGAGAAGCCGACGTTGAGCACGAGGGAGGTGCCCCTCATGGAGCAACGGTAGCCGATGCCCTGGATCTCGAGCTCTTTCGAGAAGCCCTCGTGGACGCCTTTGACGGCGTTGGCGAGGTTGGCCCTCACCGTGCCATGGTTGGTCACGGAATGGGGGTCGTCGTTGACGCGGGAGACATGGGCAACGCCGCCGTCCACAGAGACGCTTACGCAGCTAGGATAAGCCACGCTCAATTCGCCTTTGGGACCTTTGACGGCGACGACGCCTTCCTTGACTTCAAGGGAGACGCCTTCGGGAAGAACCACGGGTTTGAGTCCGATGCGAGACATAATTGTTTTCTTCCTTTCTTATTACCAGACGTAGGCGAGCACTTCGCCGCCGACGCCGGCCTTGCGGGCCTGCTTGTCGGTGAGCAAGCCGTTGGGGGTGCTCACGATCGCGATGCCTAGACCCTTGAGGACGCTAGGGATCTTGTCGGCCTGCGCATAGACACGGAGGCCCGGCTTGGAGACGCGCTTGAGGTTGGTGATGACACGCTCACCGGAGAGCGAGTACTTCAGGGTGATGGTGAGGGTCTTCTTGCCCTTCTCCTCGGTGACCGAGAAGTCGTTCACGAAGCCTTCGTTTTTCAGGATTTCGGCGATGCCAACCTTGATGGAGGAGGAGGGCATGGACACTTCCTCGTAGCGCAGCGCGTTGGCGTTGCGGATGCGAGTGAGCATATCTGCGATGGGATCTGCGTTCATGTTGTTCTCCTTTCTTTACCAAGAGGCCTTCTTCAGCCCGGGGATTTCGCCCTTGTAGGCGAGTTCGCGCAGGCAGATGCGGCAGAGCCCGAACTTGCGGATGACGCCGTGGGGGCGGCCGCAGCGGGTGCAGCGGGTATATTCGCGCACGGCGAATTTCTGTTTGCGGTGCGCTTTTGCAACTAAGCTTTTCTTTGCCATGTTCGTCGCTCCTTATTTGCGGAAGGGCATGCCCATCTTATCGAGGAGGGCAGCGGCTTCCTTGTCAGATTTGGCGGTGGTCACGATGACGATGTCCATGCCGCGGATCTTCCCGACCTTGTCGTAGTCGATTTCGGGGAAGATGAGTTGTTCCTTGACGCCCAAGGTGTAGTTGCCGTGTCCGTCGAAGGAATTGCGCGAGATGCCGCGGAAGTCGCGGACGCGGGGGAGGGCGATGGCGATGAGCTTATCGAGGAACTCATACATGCGCTCGCCGCGGAGGGTCACCTTGCAGCCAATGGCCTGGCCTTCGCGGAGCTTGAAGCTCGCGACGGACTTCTTGGCCTTGGTGATGACCGGCTTCTGGCCGGAGAGGGTCGTCAGATCGGCAACGGCGTCATCGAGGACCTTGGAGTTGCTGGTCGCGTCCCCAACGCCCATGTTGATGACGATCTTCTCGATCTTCGGGGCCATCATGACGGAGCTGTAGCCGAACTCCTTCACGAGTTCCGGGCGGACCTCGTCGCGATATTTCTTCGCGAGGCGGTTGCTCGGCTCGGGGGAGACGAACTTGCTCTTCTTGGGGGCCGCCTTGGCGGTCGTTTTCTTGGTTTCTTCTGCCATGGGGGCTCCTTTCTTAGTCGAGGCTCTCGCCGGACTTGGCGAGGCGGACTTTCTTGCCCTTCACGGTGCCATAGTGCACGCGGGTGGGCTTTTTGGTCTTGGGGTCAAGCAAGGCCACGTTGGAGGCGTCGATGGGGACGTAGATGTCGACCACCGAACCCTCGGGGACGGCCTGGCTCGGCTTGCGGTGTTTCTTGTGGACGTTGACGCCCTCGACGACCACCTTGTTGAGTTTGGGGTAGACGCGCTGGACGACGCCCTCTTTGCCTTTGTCGGCGCCGGAGATCACGCGGACCTTATCACCTTTTTTGATGTTCATTTCTTCGTGCCTCCTTCTTAGAGAACCTCGACGGCCAAGGACACGATTTTCATGTAGCCCTTGTCGCGGAGTTCGCGGGCGACCGGCCCGAATACGCGGGTACCGATCGGGTTGCCGTCGTTGTCGATGAGGACGACGGCGTTGTCGTCGAAGGCGATGGTCGAGCCGTCCTTGCGCTGCAACGGGTGCTTGACGCGGACGATGACGGCCTTGACGACGTCGGATTTTTTGATTTTGCCGTTAGGGATGGCGTCCTTGACGGCGCAGAGGATGACGTCCCCGACGGACGAGGACTTGCGGTGGCTCCCGCCATAGAGGCGGAAGGCGCGCACCGACTTGGCGCCGGAGTTATCGGCCACCACGAGGTTGGATTCGGTCTGAATCATTTATTCGCCCTCCTTGTCGGTGGTGACACCTTCATTCTTTTCGAGGGCTTCCTCGACCGCAGCGACGGTGTCTTCGCTGAGGGCTTTCTTGTCGACCGAGACCAAGCGGAAACGCTTCAGCTTGGACATGGGGCGGCAGGCCATGATGGTGACGGTGTCGCCAAGGGCGGCCTCGCCTTTCTCATCATGGGCGTAGTACTTCTTGGAGTACCCGACGCGCTTGGCGTAGAGGGGGTCGTTCTGTTTGGTCGAAACGGTGACGACGATGGTCTTGGCCATCTTCACCGAAGTGACGACGCCTTGGATCGCGGTGCGATGATTTCTTTCCATTGCGATTTCCTCCTTTACTTGTTGATGCCGAGGGCGCGCTGGCGCTTGACGGTTTCGGCTTTGGCGAGGGTCTTGCGCACGCGGCGGATTTCCTCGCCGTGCTCGAGCTGCCCTACCGCTTTCTTGCGGCGGAGTTCGAACAGGGTTTGCTTGAGCTCGTAGATCTTCTCGTCGAGCTCGGCGGGGGTGAGTTCACGAAGTTCGTTGACGTTCATGGTTATTCTCCCTTCTCCTTAGCGATGATCTTGGTTTTCACCGGGAGCTTGTAGGAGGCGAGGCGAAGGGCTTCCATGGCGATCTCGGGGGTGGTGCCTCCGATCTCGAACATGACGGTGTCTTTCTTCACCACGGCGACCCAGCCTTCCGGCGAGCCTTTACCGCTACCCATACGGACCTCGGCCGGTTTCTTGGTCTTGGCCATGTGGGGGAAGATGCGGATCCAGACTTTGCCCATCCTGTCCGTGCAACGGGAGAGGACGATACGGGCGGATTCGATTTGGTGGTCGGTGATGTAGTTGCCTTCGAGGGCGACTAGACCATATTCACCGAATTCGACTTTGGTTCCGCCTTTGGCGTTGCCCTCGTAGCTCAGGGAGTGAGGGCGGCGATACTTAACGCGTTTTGGTTGAAGCATTGTTCACATCTCCTTTCGGAGCCGGACGGCGGCGGGGGCCGTCGCGACGCTCGTCGCGGGGATCGCGGGGAGCGGGCTCGTTCACGGTTTCGGTGTCGGTCTTGTTCAAGGAACGGCAGATCCAGACCTTGACGCCGATGTTGCCGTAGGTGGTCGCGGCGTGGACGGAGGCGAAGTCGATGTCGGCGCGGAGCGTGTGCAGAGGCACGACACCTTCCTTATAGCCTTCGCTACGGGCGATTTCCGCGCCGGCGAGACGGCCGGAGCAGAGGGTCCTGCAGCCTTTGGCGCCCGCTTTGCGCATGCGGACGAGCGCTTTCTTCATCGTGGAGCGGAAGGCGGCGCGGTTTTCGAGTTCGGAAGCGATCCACTTCGCCACGAGGGTGGCGTCGAGGTCGGGGTTCTTCACTTCGACGACGTCCAGGCGGACGAAGCCGGATTGGACGATTTTGGTGAGGCCGGCGACCAACCGTTTCTTGTTGGCGCCCTCTTGGCCGAGCACTTCGCCCGGACGGCCGGTGTAGACGGCGACGTAGACGGTTCCGCCCTTGTCGCTATTTTTGACGCGGCCGATCTCGATGCGGGAGAGCATCGCGTTCTTCAGTTCCTTGTCCAGGTAGCGGCGGATCTTGATGTCTTCCTCAAGGCAGGAGGCGAAGTCCTTGGTGGCGAACCATTTGGAGTTCCAGTCGCGGTTGATGCCGACGCGGAATCCTACGGGGTTAACTTTCTGTCCCATGCTGACTAGTTCCTTTCCTTAACGACGATGCGAATGTGCGCGTTGCGCTTGATGATGGGGGAAGCGCTGCCCTTGGCGCGGGGGATGTAGCGTTTGATTTTGAGGCCGTCCCCCACTTGGATCTCGGCGATGTAGAGCTTGTGCTCATCCATCCCGAAGTTATTAACGGCGTTGGCCGCGGCGGAGCGGATGATCTTTTCCACCGGGGTCTTGGCGACGCGGTTGCACCCGGCGAGGATGCCGAGGGCGACCTTCACGTCTTTGCCGCGGACGAGGTCGGCCACGAGGCGGACCTTGCGCGGGGTGATGCGGACGTCGCGGGCGAAGGCGGTAGCCTGGGTGGCCTTGGGTTTCTCCTCGACCTTGGCTTTCGCGGCCTTCTTCGCTTCCTTAGCGGCAGCCTTGGCGGCCTTCTCGGCGGCCTTGGCGGCCTTCTTTTCGTCCACGGGCTTTTCTGCCTTGGGGGCCTTTTTGGCCTTTTCCTCGGATTCGGGCTTCTTCGCGGTCGCCTTCTTCACGGTTTTCTTTTCTTCAGCCATGGTGGACCTCCTTACTTCTTGCCGCCCTTGTCGTTGAGGTTGTTGCCCTTATGGCCCGGGAAGTTACGCGTGGGAGCGAACTCGCCGAGCTTGTGGCCGACCATGTCCTCGGTGACGTAGACGGTGATGTGCTCTTTGCCGTTGTACACGGCGAAGGTGTGTTCGACGAAGGCAGGGTAGATCGTCGAGCGGCGAGACCATGTCTTGATGATCTCTTTTTTGCCGGACTTCGTGAGGGCTTCCACCTTCTTCATGAGGTAGGCGTCCACGAACGGCTCTTTCTTGAGTGAACGAGACATTCAATCTCTCCTTTCTTACTTCTGACCACGGCGCCGGACGATGAGGCGGGTGGAATTCTTCTTGACCCTACGGGTCTTGACGCCCTGGGTGCGCTTGCCCCACGGGCTGCGGGGGGCGTCGCGGCCCACCGGGCACTTACCCTCACCACCGCCATGGGGGTGGTCGCAGGGGTTCATCGCCGAACCACGGACGGTCGGGCGGGTGCCATTCCAGCGGGTCTTGCCGGCCTTGCCGAGGTTGACGAGGTTCCAATCCTCATTACCGACGATGCCGATGGTGGCACGGCAGTTCTTGAGGAGCTTGCGGACTTCGCCAGAGGCGAGGCGGACGGTGACGTACTTGCCTTCGGAGCCAAGCACCTGAGCGGAGGTGCCGGCGGCGCGGCAGAGCTGGGCGCCTTTGCCAGGCTGGAGCTCAACGCAGTGGACGAAGGTTCCGTCGGGGATGTTCTGGAGCTCGCAGCAGTTTCCGACCTTGATGTCGGTGGCGGTTCCGGAGACGACCTTGTCGCCCACGGAGAGGCCCTGCGGCTCGATGATATAGGCCTTCACGCCGTCTGCGTAGCAGATGAGGGCGATGTTGGCGTTGCGGTTGGGGTCGTACTCGATCGCCTTCACGGTCGCGGGGATGTCATCCTTGCGACGGCGGAAGTCGATGATGCGGTACTTTCTCTTGTTGCCACCGCCGATGTGGCGGCAGGTGATCTTCCCCTGATTGTTGCGGCCGCCCGTCTTCTTCATCGGGGCGAGGAGCGATTTTTCAGGAGTGGATTTCGTGATGTCCTCGAACGTCGAGTTGCTCATGGCGCGACGCGACGGGGTATAAGGACGGTAGGTTCTTATTGCCATTGACTTTCTCCTATATTGGTTCTCTTTACGCGTTTACCTTTTATATATACGCGAGGGTGTTTCCTACTCTTTGAACAGGTCGATGGCTTCGCCTTCGGCGATGGTGACCACGGCTTTCTTGAAGCCGGAGATCGTGCCTTTGTAGCGGCCGCCGCGGGTGGTCGTCTTGCCGATTTGGTGGACGACCTTGACGTCGGTGACCTTGACCTGGAAGATGCGCTGGAACGCTTCTTTGATCTCGACCTTGTTGGATTTTTCGGCGACCTTCACGGTGACCTTGTTGGCGTTTTGCATCAAGGCCATGCTCTTCTCGGTGATGAGCGGGGCTACGATCACTTCGAAGTCGTGGGCGGTCGGCTTGGCGAAGCTCGGCTTCTTGGGTTCTTCGGCCTTCTTCGCCTTGGGTTTGCGGGCGGCCTTCTTGGCCGGCTTCTCGGCGGCCTGCTCGACCACCTCGAGGTTTTCTTTCTCTTCAGCCATTATTGCAAGGCCTCCTCAATCTTCTTCACGTCATCCTTGCCGATGATGAGGTTATCGAAGTGGAGGACGTCGTAGACGGCAACGTTGCCGGCCTCGACCAGCCCCACTCCTTCGATGCCACGGGCGGAGAGGATGAGCTTCTCGTTCTCACCGTCGACGACGATGAGGTTCTTTTTGCCTTCCACGCCGAGGGCCTTGAGCGAACCCGCGAAGGCCTTGGTGGAGACGGAACCGAGCTCGAGGGAATCAACGACGATCAGGCCGTTGCCGACTTTCTCGGTGAGCACAGAACGAAGGGCGAGTTTGTGGGCTTTCTTGTTCTGGGCCAGTTTGTAGTTCTGGATGCCATCGGGTCCGAAGACGGTGCCGCCGCCAGTCCAGATCGGGGACTTGCAGTCGCCGGAGCGGGCGCGCCCGGTACCTTTTTGTCTCCAGGGTTTGCGGTTGGTGCCGTGGATTTCGTGACGCTTTTTGGTCTTGGCGGTGGCTTGACGCCGATTGGCGAGGTAGACGGTGACCGCGTCTTTGATGACTTGCGGGCTCACGTCCTTGGCCCCGAAGACGACGGGGTCCAACGAGATCTTGCCAACCTCTTCGCCGGAGAGGTTCACGACGGCCACGCTGATTTTCTTTTCGGCCATGTTTATTCTCCTTTCGCCTCAGGTGCGGGCTTGTTGTTCACAAGTTCCTTCACGACGGGCTTCTTGAATTGGTGGCGCACAGGGGTACGCAGGATGACGAGCGCTTTCTTCGGTCCGGGGACGCCACCCTTGACGAGGATGTAGCCCTTTTCGGGATTGGACTCGACGATCACGACGTTCTGGACGGTGCACTGCTTGGGGCCCCAGTGGCCGGACATCTTCTTGCCCGGGATGACGCGGTTGTTGCAGCGGCCGTTGTTGGCTAACGAACCGATTTGGCGGTGGTAGCCGGAGCCATGGCCCTTGGGGCCGATGGTGTGGTGGTAATGCTTGATGGTGCCGACGTAGCCATGGCCTTTGTTGTGGCCGATGAGATCGACGACCTCGCCGGCGGCGAAGAGGTCACAGGTGAGGGTCTCTCCGACGGCTTTGCCATAGATTTCGTCGCCCTTGAGCTCCAAGACATGGGCTTTGGGGCTGACGCCGGCCTTCTTGAAGAGGCCTAGTTTCGGCTTGGAGAGGGTACGGGAGCTTTTCTCCTCGTATCCGACCACCAAGGCTTCGTATCCGTTCTTCGCAACGGTCCGCTTGTCGAGGACGACGTTGGGAAGGACTTCGATGACGGTCACGGGATACATCGTGCCGTCCGGGGCGAAGACCGTAGTCATGCCCGCTTTTCTTCCAGCGATGGATTTCATGAGTACTGACTCCTCCTTCTTACGACAGCTTGAGTTCGATGTCGACGCCCTTGGGCAGGTCCAACCTGCGGAGCGCGTCCATCGTCTCTTTGGTTTGGTTGGTGATGTAGATCAACCTCTTGTGGGTACGGATCTCGAATTGCTCGCGGCTATCCTTGTACTTGAAGGTAGCGCGGAGAATCGTAACGATCAGTTTCTCGGTTGGCAGAGGGATGGGTCCCTTCACGCCGGCTCCAGTCTTCTTGGCCACTTCCACGATCTTCTCGACGCCGAGGTCGAGGATCTTATGGTCATAGGCCCGTAAGCGGACTCGAACCACTTGTTCTTTCGCCATGAATGTTCCTCCTTGAATTTCGTTTTCAGGCTTCTGGCGTTTCCTCGATGCGAATTCCCCGATCACCGCTTCATGACAACGCCTGTCGGTGTATCGGCAACCTCGCATGTCAACGCAAGCGCCAGCGTTGGTAACTATACGCGTAGGGGCATAACGCGTCAAACACTTTCGACTTAATTTATTAAAGATCGAGCAAAAAGCCCGACGCGGCCGTGGAAATATTTTTCTCCAAGCGGAATCCTAAAACGGAAAACCTTTGTGCACCGTGCACAATTTTTATTTCGCCATACCGAATAAAAACAGGGGTTAGTCCCCTGGGTTTCCGTGCTTTTCGGCGCGCCGTTTTAAGGCGTCTTCATAACTATAGACGCAGCCACAGTAGTCTTGGTTGTAAAGGTCGTACGCCTTGCGGATCGCGATGCCAATCTCCAGACCTTTGTTCTTCTTGAAGTCGCTGAACAGGTAGCGGACATTGGGGTATTTCGCGGATAGTTCTTTGCCGATCTCATTGAGTTTTTGGGAGTTCTTCTGCCGCGAGACGGTCATCACGGTCGTGAAGTAATCAAACCCATGTTCGGAAGCGTAACGGTAGGATTCCTCCATGCGCAGACGATAACAAAGGAAGCAACGCTCCCCGCCCTCAGGCTCGTCTTTAAGCGGGGCGAGGTTCTTGGTGTAGGCCACGTTATCGTATTCGGGAACGACGAGCTTAATGCCGTATCCATGGTCCCGTTTTAAATCCGCGAGCAATTCTTCCAAGGTCGAAAGTCGATGTTTGTACTCCTGTTCGGGGTATATGTTGGAATTGGCGTAATAGATGGTGACGTCAAAGCGTTCGGCTAGATACGTCAAAGGAAAGCAAGCGCAGGGCCCGCAGCAGACATGGAGCAAAAGTTTGGGCCGATACCCTGGGGATAAGGAATCCAGTTCCTTTTCGCAAAGACGTTGGTAGTTAACGCGATCCGCCATAGATGAACATCGCGTCCCCAAAGGAGAAGAAACGGTACCCTTGGGAAACGGCCTCTTGGTAGCAAGAAAGAGTCCATTCACGTCCCATGAAGGCGCTGACGAGCATCACCAAGGTCGATTTGGGCAAATGGAAGTTGGTGATGATCGCGTCCACCGCCCCAAACGTATAGCCCGGGGAAATGAAGATGGAGGTCGCGGCGCTTTCTTCTTGGAATCTCCCGAATTTCCCGAAGTTGGATTCCAAAGTGCGAACCGAGGTCGTGCCGATGGCGATGATGCGTCGCCCTTCTGCCTTTGCTTTGTTCAGCGTTTCGGCGGCAGAGGCGTCTAGGACATACGTCTCTTCATGCATCACGTGGTCTTTGGTGTCTTGGACCTTCACCGGGCGGAACGTGCCAAGCCCGATGTTTAAAGTCACGTCCACCACTTCCACGCCTTTTTCCTTTAATTCATCGAAAAGCTCTGGGGTGAAATGGAATCCCGCGGTCGGGGCCGCGACGGAGCCCGGGACTTTGGCGTAGACGGTTTGGTAATCGTCTTTGTCCTCACATTGTCGCTTGATGTAAGGGGGAAGAGGCATGACGCCAAGCTCATCCAAAACCTCAAGGAAAATCCCCGAGTAAATGAACTTCATGTGGCGGATGCCCTCATCATGGACGCTGACGCATTCGGCAATGAGCTTCCCTTCGCCAAAAACACAGCGGGAACCCACGCGGACCGACTTGGCCGAACCGACCAAGCATTCCCAAACGTCTTCCCCTTCCTCGGGGACTTCATGGAGCAACAAGACTTCTACTTTGCCTTGCGTCTGTTCCTTCACGCCAACCAAACGAGCGGGGATGACTTTGGTGTTGTTGCGCACCAAAACGTCGCCGGGTCGAAGATAGTCGATGATGTCATGGAACACGCGATGCTCAAAAGTGTGGTTATCTTTGTCGATGACCATCAAACGAGCCTCGTCGCGCTTCTTCAACGGAGTCTGCGCAATCTGCTCTTCCGGCAGATAAAAATCAAACAAAGAAATATCCATCAGAAGCCTCTTTTATCGCCAAAATCCGCGTAAACTTTCGCCTTAAACTCCGCAAAACGGTCTTCTTTTATCGCTTCGCGCGCTTCCTCGCAAAGGCGGATGAGGAAGCGGATGTTATGGATGGAATTAAGCGTTTGCCCAAACCCTTCCCTAGCCTTGTAAAGGTGGCGTAGATAAGCCTTGGTATAATGCTGGCAGGCATAGCAATCGCACCCTTCCTCGATGGGGGAGAAATCCAATTCGTATTCTTTCCGTTGGATGTTGATGCGGCCATGCCGGGTCAATAAGGCACCATGTCGGGCAAGGCGAGTAGGCAATACGCAATCGAACATATCCACGCCGTGGGTAATGCCCTCGAGGATGTAGTCAATCGAGCCAACGCCCATCAGATAACGGGGCTTGTCTTGGGGCAAGAACCGCACCGCGTCTTCAATCATTTGGTAGCACACTTCCTTGGGCTCCCCGATCGAGGTGCCTCCAATGGAATAACCTTCGAAAGGCATCGCGGCCAATTCCTTCGCGGCCATCTCGCGCAGATCGCGGTACGCCCCGCCTTGGACGATGCCGAATAAGGCTTGGTCTTCGCGCGTCTTTGCGGCAAGTCCACGAGCCGCCCAGCGAAGAGTCCGCCGTGTAGAGGCATAGACATATTCCTTGGTCGCAGGATAAGGGATGCATTCGTCGAAGCTCATGATGATGTCCGCGCCAAGGGCTTCCTCGATACGAATCGCCTCTTCGGGTGAGAAGAATTCCTTCCCACCGTCGATTTCGTTACGGAAGGTCACGCCCTCTTCGGTGATTTTGCGCCGCGCGGCGAGAGAGAAAACCTGAAAGCCGCCCGAATCGGTCAGGATCGGGCCATAATAATTCATGAATGAATGTAATCCACCCGCCTGGCGCACCACTTCTTCGCCAGGGCGGAGATGAAGGTGGTACGTGTTGGCCAAAACCACGCCCGACCCACACGCGGCAACTTGCTCTGGGGAAAGCATCTTTAAAGTGGCGTTGGTGCCAACCGGCATGAACATCGGCACTTCCACCGTGCCGTGGGGCGTATGTAAAAGCCCATAACGGGCTCCGGTGTTTTTATCGACGTGAAGGACTTCGAGTCCAAAAGACTTTGACATTACCAAAAACGAACCGACGTAAGGACGATGGATTTGTTCACGGCATTCTCTTGAATGAGGGAAAGCCCAGAGACGTCAAACCCTTTGCGGCGAAGCAAATCAATGCCTTCGCGACCATGGAACCACGTGCGGATCCCCTGCTTCTCCAGACGGTTCTCTTCGGTGAGAGGTTCCCATTTGGTGGGGAGGTAGAACATTTGGGTGCCACGCAACATGAAGTTCTGAGGTTCCCAGTCCAACGCTACCTTGGAGAAACGGGCAAAACGATACAAGGCGAACAGCGCTTCAAAGTACAGGTCATCCAAGGACCCCTTTGATAGCTGGGTGAGACAATCGTCCTCAGGGAAGTGGTCAAACACGATGACCTTCTTCTCATCGTCACGGAAGCAGATCTTCGCCATGTTGATGCCAGCCCGCTTCAACGTTTTGTAATCCGCCAAGGCTTGCTCATATCCCGTGACGAAAGTACGGACCAAGTAGGTTCGGTTCGACCATGTGCAAATGTAGCTGTTATGGTCTTCATGCTCCGCTTTGGTGGCGGTGACGACGAACTTCTTGTTTTTGACCTGGATGACTTCGTCCATAAGCAAATTATAGCATTTTGACCCCTCCCTTAAAAGACGGACGCTAGTGCGTCCGGTGATTGTGGAAAAAACCCTTATCGCCGAACAAGCGAATTTAGAAATTCCGAAACAAAACCGGACATTTTCCATCCGTTTTTGCGCGGATTTGGCCAAATATTGCAATGATTGTCGTGCGTCTTGCTCGCTTATTTCCAGCTGTGATTCGCATCCCCATAAAACCATCTTTCGAACAAGGTTTACTAATCCATAAGGCGATACGAATGTTGGAGAAGGTGGTTGAACCAACCCCTGCTTGGCAAAAGAACGCTGGGAAAATTTAGATTGTCCAAGCGCGCACGCAAAGTATAAGATACCCGCGTATGGCGACCCTCATCTTGCTATCCGCGATTCCTGGATCGGGAAAATCCACCTGGGCAAAGGCCTACCAGCGGGCCCACCCCCATACCTATATCGTCGCCTCCGACGACGTGCGGGCCAGGGTCTCTGGCGGCATCCAATGTTTTGATAAGGAAGCCTTGGTTTGGGAAACCTTCCTGAAGGAACTAAACGCCCACGTAGACGAAAAGGATTGCACGGTAATCGCCGATGCGACGAACCTTCAAAACCGTTACCGCCGTTATTACCTAGAGCAGACGCCCGGATACGACAAACACGTCCTCGTCTTGTTCGACATACCTTTTGATATCTGCATGAAACAGAACAAACTCCGGGACAAAGATCGCATTGTATCCGACGAGGGCATGCTCTCCCTCTTGGCGGAGCTTGAGACCCCTACCCAAGAAATCATCGACCTCTATGACGAGTACATCGTCATCGATAAAAGCTTCCACGCGGAAGGCATCGAATAAACGTCGCTTCCCACACATAAGAAAAAAGCCATGGACGTGCCATGGCATTTTCTTTAGAGAAGCTTATTTGGCCTCTTTGGTTTTCAGCGTGGAATAGATGAGATAGCAAGCGCCGAGGATGAGAAGCCCACCAAGGATCCACGCCATGATGGAGAACTCAAGGTAGTTGGCGTTGGTGTTCGGAAGGGTGCGAGCAACCAAGGAAGTAGCCGGGGCGTTCTTCTTGGACTGGTACAGATACTCAAAGATGCCCGAGGTGACAAGCCCACCGCCCAAAACGAGCAAGGAACCTTCGAAGAACAAACCGTTGGATTTCTTGATGACGCCCTGCTTGGCGGCGCGGCCATAGCCAAGGAAGGCAAGGCAGGAAAGCAACAAGGTGACGATGCCAAATAGCGCGCCCACGCCAAACTCCAAGGAGAGCTCGGTCTTCATGTAGCGATCCGCACCGGTGGTGAGCACCAAATAGGAAAGGCCGAAGACGACCAAAAGGCTTAAGCCAAGGCCAACAATCGGACCAACGATGACGCGCATGATCTTGTTCAACTCTTCGTTTTCGCCATAGAGACGGACCATCGGAATGTTGGAAACGATCAAGGCGACCAAGAAGAGGACCGCGAACACAACGATGACGAAGCCGAACTCGTCATAGCCGATGTTGGTGGAGGTCAAACGGTAAAGCCAAGCGGCGTTAATGAGGCAGAACAGGGCGATGGTATAGCCAATCGCGATATAGGAAGCAAAGCTTTTGCGAACGAGGTCGTCGTCCTTGTCCTTGATGATGGAAAGGACGGAGTTCACCAAGCCATAGCCGGAAACGACGGTGCCGGTAAGGCCAAAGACGCCAAGCATCGCGGAAAGGCCCCAGCCAATGTCCGGGTTTCCGACGGGGCCACCATCAACGGCGATGAACGGGGCGACCAAGATGCCCTCGCGGATTCCAAGGAACCCAAAGCCAAAGGCCAAAATCGCAAACACGATGGTATTGATCAAACGCGTGGTCGAAGAATATTTCATATGCACTTCTCCTAGTCTTGCTAATTCGCGTGGGCAAAAAAGCAGCGCAAATATTAAAGTCTATCTTTGATAGATAGTCAATGCGCTTTCTTAGCGTGCGCACAAACGGCCACAAAGGCGCGGAAACCCGCCTCCGCCTCCGCGGCGAAATCGATACATTTTTCGGGGGTGATGCTCGCGTAATAAACGCCATTTTCGTCGATGCTGTCTTTGTTTTCCCCGCTTTTTCCTTGCAGGGAGACAAGACCGGAAAGAAGAGCGCCGTCACCAAATAAATACGGGAACGCATTCTGGATTTGGGACAAGGCCGAGACGATGGAGGCACTGCCTTGAGGGCCGATGACCGAACGAAGCGAACGGATTTGGGCTTGTCGAATATCCATCGGTTTAACAGCCCCAAGCCGCAAGGGCTCTTTCCCAGAGAGGAAGTCCGCCATCGTGGAATAAGGAACCGTGTTTGGCTTACCCGCCACATAAGCGTTTTTGCAAATCTGACGGGCCTTTTCCAAAGGAAAGGACGTGCCGATGAAACTCACGGCGTTTTTGTTTTTCCCATCGAAGCGGAATGCCTGGGCCAAACGCTCCGAAGAAGAACCTATATCGCAGAAAGTCGGGTGTTGAAGCCCCGTCATGATCAAACACTTGTCGCCCTTCTTGGTGCGGAATACCGTGCTTTGGAAATAACTTGGAAGCTTCGCGTCGCGCTGGGCCTTCCCATAGATCGCCTGGTTGAACTTCCGGGGATCCGTCTCGATGCAAAAGCCCAGAAAGCATTCGTCATCCTTATTTCCGTTTGCGATGATCACGTGCTCCGTGCGGATGAACTTCTGCCGCCCATTCTGCATAAAATAAACGCCACGTGTCTTGCCAAATCTCTTTTTGACGCCCTTGAATTCGGATTCGAATAGCACTTCTCCGCCTTTCTTAAGGATCGCCAGGTGGAGACGGTGCACCATGGAGCGAACAAACGCGGGTGGTAAGTATTGATAGGCGTCAATCGTGTTGAAAACGATATCTTCTTCCGCCAAGGCATCCCTAACGTTCGGACTTAAGGCATCTGGGGTGAAAAGCGTCCCACAGAGGCAAGCGGTGCCGCCTTCACCAAGATAGGCTCCGAAAGTATGCGGTACGCTTTTGCTTTCCATGGAAGAGAGACTTAACCCCGCCTCCAGGACAATGGGTCTCAATCCCATGCGGGCCAACATATACGCGGCGATGATGCCACGCACGCCAAAACCAACGACGACGGGAGGGTGCTTTAACCGAACCGGTTCGATTTCGACGCGCTCATCAGTGGAGGCAAGGTAGGCGGTATTGTGAATGAATTCGGGCGTCTCGGCTTCGACCCGGACTTCTATGGCACCGCCTTCTTTTAGCCTTTTCCATCTTCTGCGCACCACTTCGACATGCAATCCGGCCACGCTGACGCCCAAACGGTTCGCCACTTTCTTGCGCAACGAAACCATCGTCTCGTCGGGTGACATCAAAATATGATCGGCGATGTATTTCATAACGAATCGACGACCTCCATCGCGGAAAGCAAGGCGAATCCAAGGTTATAGCCGCCACATAGACCGTCGACGTCAAGGCACTCTCCCACGAAGTAATGATTCGGGTTTGTTTTGGAACGAAGGTGTTCATCCACCTCCTCCAAAGCGATGCCGCCGCGGGTGACCTGGGAAGCATCAAAGCCATAAAGACCCTCAATGGAAAGCTCCATCTTTTTCAACGTTTTCGCAATTTTTACGCAATTTTCACGTGTGATTTGCGCGTTTTCTTCGATATTGCAACGTTTTAAAAGAAATCGGGCGAAGGGAGTTTCGACCAAACGAATCAGGCGTTGCTCGTAGGTATATCCTTCGTCCTTAAGCAGCCATTCGACGAGGGTTCCTTCCGCAATGTTTGGGAAGAAATCCAACCGGAGCCAATCCCCTTTTTCGTATTCTGAGGAGGCGTTCATCACCGCGATTCCAGACACTCCACCCTTTTTGAATTGGATTTCCCCGTCTTCCTGATATACGATTCCGTCCTTCCGCCATAACTCCAAAACCGCGTGATGGCGGACGCCGAAGAGGGAATTGCCCACTTCCAAGCAGCGGAGCGGGCACAAAGAAGGAACCAATTTCGTGACACGGTATCCTTGTTTGGCAAGCACCCTGAACATCGAACCATCCGAACCAAGGTTCTCTTGGCTTTTCCCACCGAAGGCAAAAACGACCTTGTCGAAGGGATAACGTTGCTTGCCTGCGATAATGGTGGCGTCATCCATGTCCATGACCGTCATGCCCAAACGAAAAACGATTCCCAGTTTCTCTGCGCGGGTCACCAATTGGCGCACATAAGCGGCTGCGCTATAGGATAAGGGATAGACGAGTTCGTCTTTGCTCATGGTGGCTACGCCCATGCTTTCCAGCGCGGAAAACAAAGAAGCCATCGGGTGGCGGCGAAGCAAGGAAGAGACGAATTGGGAGTTATGGAAAAGAGGGGGGTGAATCGGGTTATGCAATAAGTTGCAATGGCCGTTTCCGGTCGCGAGCAACTTCTTTCCCGCCTTTTCCATGCGATCGAAAACCTCGATACGCCAATCGGGATGCTTTTGGGCAAGCAAAACGGCGGTGTATAAGCCTGATGCAGATGCTCCAACGATGCCGATTCTCATACGCCCTCTATTATCGTCACAAAACGGGGCGCTTCCTAGGGCGACTATCTTTTTAGATAGGTTTTAAGTTCCCAATCCGTCACGAGGCAGCGGAACTGCTCCCACTCAATGTCTTTGGCGGCGAGGAATTTGTTGTACGCGTGTTCCCCTAAGACTTGGTAGATCAACGGATCGCTCCGCATTTCCTTCAACGCGTCTTTGAGGTTTTCGGGAAGATTTGGAATACCCTGTGTCTCACGCTGGGCACGGGTGAGGGAGAAGATATTGTCATACACGGGTGGCACCAAATCCTTTTCGTCGATGTTGTTGATGCCATCCAAACCGGCCGCGATGATGACGGCTAATCCAAGGTAAGGGTTGCACATGCCATCCACATGGCGCAGCTCGGCCCGGGTCCCTTTACCCCTGGAAGCGGGGATGCGGATCATGGCGGAACGGTTGGCATCGCTCCAACACACATAGCAAGGAGCCTCATAGCCCGGAATCAACCGCTTATATGAATTCACGGTCGGATTGGTAAGCGCGGCCATGCCGCGGGCATGCTTGATAATGCCCGCGATGAATTTGCGGCAAAGCAAGGAAAGTTTCAAAGGATCCTTAGGATCATAGAAGAGGTTGTCCCCTTCCGCGGAGGAAATCGAGCAATTGGTGTGCATGCCCGATCCGTTGATGCCCGCGATGGGTTTCGGCATGAACGTCGCGTGGTAACCATGTTTCCTCGCGATGACTTTCACGACTTGCTTGAAGGTTTGCAAATGGTCGCAGGCTTCCAAGACGTGGTCGAACCGGAAGTTGACTTCTTCTTGCCCTGGGGCGACTTCGTGATGGGCGGTAGAAATGACGAAGCCCATCTTTTCTAGTTCCAAAGCGATGTCACGTCGTACGTATTCCGCCCCATCGATGGGGGATAAATCAAAGTAAGACCCATCGTCCACCGGCTCCACGACCGGGTTACCTTTTTCATCCAACTTGAACAAGAAGAACTCTGGCTCAAAGCCAACATCGAAGTGGGCGATGCCCGCGTCGTTCATCGCGCGGATCTGTTTCTTCAAGATATAACGGGGGTCGCCTTGGAACGGTTTGCCATAGGACGTATAAACGTCGCAAATCAAGCGGGCCACTTTGCCATGGGCGCTATCTTCAAATGGCAAGATAACCCACGTGTCGTAATCCGGATGAAGTGACATGTCCGCCTCTTTAATGCGAACGAAACCCTCCACGGAGGAACCATCAAAGATGATTTTATTGTCCAAGGCATCGCTTAGCTGACTAACGGAAATCTCCACCGCTTTGATGTTTCCCAAGATGTCGGAAAACTGGAGGCGTACGTAGGAAACCTCCTCTTTTTTGGCCATCGTCATGATGTCCGCTTTCGTGTATTTCTTCATAAAAGTCCCCTTTTGGTGACAAACACGTTAAAAAGTATGGATTTAAAGGAAAATAATGCAATATCTTTCTTCCAATTTGTTTTCGATATTTGATGGCATCTATGTTTTTTAGGAAGTAAGTTCTTATGTCAAATTCCTTCATAGAACGAATTTTGGCTATTTCCTATGGGTTTTCTCTCCATTTCGTTCTTTTAAAAGGAAAATAAGGGCCCACCGAATGGACTACGTATTGGAGGATACAAAACTGCTTACTGAGAGTAAGATGTTAACAAGAGCCCCGTATGAAACCTTCCTTGTTGCTTCCAGACGCCAAAGCCGCCCACGACACGCTTGTCCGCGAGTTGACCGCGGTTTTCAATCAATTGGATCCCCTTTTAAAGGCCGAACGCTTTGACGATGACCCCCAGCGTTTGATCGTTCCCTTCGATTTGATGCTTCAATTCGATTTGCTTAATCTTGCCCTTGAGGCGCAAGACAAACAAGGATGCATCCAGTTTCTTAAAGGGATGGCAACGTTCCATTACGACCTCATCGCCTACGCCAACGAGTACGCCACGGTTCGCGAAGTCAGCCCCGAATTCAGTTGGGACCGGTTCCTTTGGATGAGCGAAGGGGACATCGGACGCTCGCTCGCCATCATCTCCGCCGGCGTGGAACCATTATGGGAAGACGCCTTGGCGGCGATGAGCAAAGCCGACCTTTCCATAGAGAAAGACCTTTACCAAATCTTCGAAGACAATATCTACCGCATCGCGGATTGCTTTCTCATGGTGGACGACCGCAGCACCGACACGGATGTCCGCAAAGCCATTGAACGTATCCGCACGCACATGATGATTCCCATCGTCCGCTCCAACGACGAGCTATTCAAACGCGTCGATCCCACGAAGAAATAGGAAAAACGCATCATT
>JAILIV010000005.1 GCA_024695105.1 Bacilli bacterium | reverse complement strand
TTTTTCATCACTTCATATTTTACGTGTCACTTGACTGAGTGATTGCAACAGCCCGGCCGGCGCGCGCACGGCTTCGGCGTTTTCCCGCGGGTTTTGTTGCAATGAGTCTGACCACCTTTGCAATCGACGGCCCCATCGTTTCCATTAAGGGCGAGCCGAAAACGGCCGATGCCACGGGTTTGACTAACTCGTTGCAACAGCCCTCGGTTCGCTTGGGCCCCGCCGCCCAATCCCATTCCGGGCTTACTTCAGCAATGACGGCTTAAGCAACACGTCCTTGGCAGGTATGCGCTTGACGCCGATCGCCTCCATGAAGCCCTCGCCGAACCTCGCGGCCATAAGGTCGTACGGGGTTCGGTTTTCGTTAGATCCCCTCACGTAGGAGTTTATGTGGGAGAAGAGCGCCTCGACCTTGGCCTGCGTGAGCCCGTCGAGCGACCTTCCCTTCGGAATGACGTACCGGATGAACTCGTGGTTCCTCTCGCAGGACGCCTTGTCCGTCGACCTATAGGGGTTGGTGAAGAACGCCCTGACGCCCCATTCCTCGATCTCGTGGAACCTGGCGAACTCGGGCCCGTTGTCGCTTAGGTTGCACTGGAAGGCGGCGGCGTAGTCGGCCCCCAGGAGCTTTCTCAGAAGAGCCAGCTTCCTTAGGACCGATTTGGCGTTGCCCTTCGGTATCAGGAAGCCGAACTGGAAGCGGAACTCGGGGTAGGTTATGGTGAGGATCGCCTTCCTGTCCGTGGCCTTCCCCTCGACCGAGTCGTACTGCCATAGGTTGGCTTCGGGATGGGATTCGACGTACCTCCTGTAGTCGGAATAGGTCCTTCCGAGCATCCTCGCGACGTTGACGGGCTTCCTCTCGGGATAGTCGTATCTGTGGCTGAACCTGACGTATCGGGGGAGCTGGTGGGCCTTGACGCTTAGGTAGCCGGCGTAGACGTAGCGCCTGGCGGTCCTCTCGCAGCAGATGGCCTTCAGCGACCCGTCGGATTCGAATATGTGGTGGAGCGACTGGCCGTTCCTGACGCCTTCGGAGACGGCGGAGTCGACCTTGGCGACGTCCTCGTCGGAGATGCCCTTGTAGGTCCTCGGGGCGTGCCTGTTCCTAATGGAAAGCGCGTCGGCGTCAACGCAGTCGTAGTATCGCTTCCTGTCGGTGCAGTGCTGCGATTCGGGGCATCCGTTGCAGCAGTAGGGCCAGGATTTCCACCTTTCGCATTCGCGGGCCTCGAAAAGCGGGCACCGGTCGCCCGGCATCGGCGGCCTTTCCTCCCTGGGGCAGGATTTCCGGCAGTGCGAGCAGGTGTGCCTGCAGTCTCTTGTCGTGGAGTTGTTCAGGATCTCGCGGTAGACCGTGGACCTGGATTTGCCCAACAGCTTCGCGGCCTGGGCCAGGGTCAGCCCCTTGGCGATGGCGGCCTGGAGGTTGATCCTGTCGTCGTGCCCCAGTCTCTTTTTCTCTTTCATGTCTTCGTTGTCCTCTCTTTGCGTTGGGGCGGCGGGGAACGACATGATAGCCAAAAACCGGGAAAAGAAGGAAAAAGAGGGCCAGGGCGGCCGGGCTGTTGCAATCACTCAGTCAAGTAACACTTCATATTTTACGAGACGTTGCCTCGCGCGTCATGATGTGAAAACGAGTATGATAGGAAGGCTATGAAGAAGACTCGCTTATTGTTCTTGCTCCCGCTCCTTGCCGCTTGTGGACAGAATCCGCCTGTTTCCTCTTCCCTTTCCAGCGAGGAGTCTAGCGTTTCCTCTTCGCAGACAGAAAGCGAATCGAGTGCCGAAGAGCCTTCTTTGACCTCTTCCGAGCAATCCTACGATACTTCGGACGGAACCTCTTCCGTCTCAAGTAGCGAGGAATCAAGCGTTTCCTCTTCGGAATCTTCCGCCACATCTAGCAGCGAAGAGCCTTCTTCCGTTCCTAGTTCGGAATCTTCTTCGTCTTCTTCCTCGGAATTTGATTGGAACGTGGACCTAAGTTTGTTTGGCAAACAGTTCATGGTGTCCCTAGGCAAAAAGATCAATGCCACTCGGACCGCCACCGCGACGTATTCAGAATGCTTGTCCATTGGGGCTAGGGCCGCCGCCTATCCCAACGAAAACTCCAGCACGTTCATTCCCTTTTACCATGAGGCCAAGGATTCGGAGAAGACGACTATCTCTTCGTGCAACCGCGAACACACCTGGCCCAATTCCCGCGGCGGTGGTAGCAAAGCCGGGGGAGGCAACATCGAGAAAGACCCGATTATGGTCCGGCCTTCCTTGACCAAGGAAAACAGCGGCCGTTCCAATTACTTCTATGGCACCGGAGGGAAAAGCGCCCCGGAATGGGATCCCGCCGTCTGTGGTTTTGAAGGGGCTAGAGGTGAATCCGCCCGCGTCATCCTTTACGTGGTCACGTGCTATTCGGAAAGCAACCGTCTTTCTTTGAGCAACAACCCGAAAGACGCTACCGGCGATCGCACGATGGGGACGTTGTCTACCTTGCTGAAGTGGAACCGTGACTATCCCCCGACGGAGTTTGAGCGCACCGTCAACGAACGCTATTACAAAATGGGCCACGCCCGCAACGCGTTCGTGGACCATCCTGAATACGCGGATTACATCTATGACTCCGATGGATTCCGCGACAGCGCCTATGTGCCCAAGGCCGCTTAGGCCTTTTCCTTTAATAGCTTTTTATCCAAAAACGCCTTAAGGAAATACATGCCTTGCCCGATGCCAAAGTCGGCGATGATGAAGGCGAGCAGGAACAAATACCACAAGCCTTGTTGGTTGATACGGTAGATGTCGGGCCAACTGGCGAGCATGACCACGTTTAGCACATAGAAAACCGCGTAAATCCCAAAGGGAATGAGCACGAACAACGAATAACGCCACTTTTGCGGTAGCTTTTCCTCTAGGAACAAGCAGGAGAACAAAGCCGATAGGGGAATGATCAAATGGGTGAGGAAGTTCCTGCCACTGAAGTTTTTGGCATATCCATCGATCGGTCCGATGACGAATAGCACGGTAAAGAAGGTCAACGTGGTCATGGAGATGCCGACGAACTTGATCCAAGAGAAGAAGGGCGGGACGACGTTTTTGTCTTTGACGACGGAAAGAATCAACAGCACGAGGTTTGCAATGGCGAGAAAACCCACCGTGACGTTGGAGATATTGGTGAAATAGATGAAGCGGTTGTTGCCGTTGATCGCGGAACGGGTAAGGCTAACCAAACAATAGCCGGCCAAGCCCACGATAAGGGCGTTGATGAAGATGGCGACGATCGTGCGGATGCGTTGGTTCTTTGCCATGGCTTGATGATAGTTCTTTTTTGACTCGTTTTCTCTTGTTTCTCAATGGAATTTTCGTTCTTGCACGATAGGGGGAAGTGGCATATCATTCTCTAGCGCTCGTAGTGCGCATGGACCGTTAGCTCAGTTGGTAGAGCAGCTGACTCTTAATCAGCGGGTCGCGGGTTCGAGTCCCTCACGGTCCACCAATTTGCATGAAATCCGCCTTCGGGCGGTTTTTTCATGCGCAGGAGAAAAAGACGGCAGGAGAATACAGGAAACGCTGTTCGAAGGTATGAGATGCCTTCTAGGCAAATAGATTCGAAGAGAAACTTAAAACCAATAATGCGGTGGCGATGATTGGCAAGGATACGATCGCCCCGTATTTGATGAAATCCCCAAAAGTGTATTTGGTTTCGTGTTCGTTGACCAAATGCGTGAACATAATGCCCGCGAGTGCGCCCGTGGGAGTGAGGAAGGCACCAATGTTGCTGCCCACGATCGCGGCATAGGTCGCCACGGGGTTGGCGCACAAATCGGAATAAAGGATGCTCATGGGGATGTTGTTGATGAGGTTGCTCACGAAGAAAGAGGAGAACCCATAGGTCCAAATGACATTGCTCGTTCCTAAGAATTCCGCGATCTTGTGCGATATCCCTTGGTAATTAAGCGCCACGACGATGACGAACATCGATAAGAAGAAGGGGATGAGCTGGTAGGGGAGCTTCTTTAAGGAATTGCCGACGTAGTTCCAATCCTTCTTCGTGAAGACGCACATCAATGTGGCGGATAAAAGGAGACTGGTTGCGCAGATGGCGGCGATTATCCACATCGGGGCATTGATATAACTGGATATAATCAAAAACACGAGGCACGTGACGAGGTGAATCAAACCGAGCACCAAGGCCACTTTGTTTTGGATGGGGCATTCTTCTTCGCAGGGCTGAAGCGGTTCGCTGAGTTTCTTGCGGAACAGAATGAACAACAAACTAAACTCCACGATTCCGGCGGCAAGGGTGGGCAACGCCATGACCTGGAAGTATTCAAAGAACCCGATGTGGGCCGAGGTGGCCAGGTAAATGTTCGTGGGGTTGCCGATGATGAGCATCAACGACCACGTATTGGCCGCAGCGAATTCGGCGACTAAGTAGGGGATCGGATTGATTTTGGAGTTCTTACAGAAGAAGCAGATGAAGGGCGTGAACGTCAAAATGACGATGTCGTTGGACGTGAATACGGTCAAGGTCGCTGTTAGGAGATATAAAACCGTGAAGAGGGTGTATTGGTTCTTGTTGGCTTTCTTCGCGGCGACGATGGCCAAATGCTTAAATAGACCCACTTCATCCAAGAAGACGGAAAGCAGGGTCATGGAGAAAAACAGGATGATGATCTTTAAGGGATTCACGCTTGAATCGCTTGTCAGTTCTTTCCACACCTCTCCAATAGGGGCGAGGGAAAAGCAAAGCAGAATGACCGCTCCGATTAGGGCGATGATCCAATAGGTGCCAAGTCTCACTTTCCCGATTCTGATGGTGGGGAAGAAAAGGATGGACAGCGTGATGAGCAGGAAGGTGAGGATGGAGATAATCAGCGTTGGTACCATAGGCGACCAAAGCGGGATTAAACGCTCATTTTTATAGAAAACAAGAGGGGAGTTTCCTCTTTTTCGGCCCAAAAATCGCAATTTGGAGACACTTTTTCGGCCCAAAAAGAGCATTGGAGGCCTAGCTTGAATTATTAACGCCTAAGGCGTTCTATTGATGCTCATGGCGAATCCGCCTTGGTCCGCATTTTCTTCCAATAGGGTAAAATTACTCGTATAGTGGTAGGCTCCTTAAGGAGGAACGCGTATGAAACCATTCAAACTCTTGTTCATCAGTGCCCTTGCGGCGCTGTCTTTGTCCGCATGCAATCTGGACTTCAGCATCCGTATCTCGAGCTCTACCTCCTCTTCTTCTCAGGGGGCAAACTCCTCTTCGAATTCCTCCTCTGCGACTGGTTCCTCTTCATCCTCCGCCAATTCTTCGTCCTCTCCGCAGCAATCTTCTTCCCAAACGAGCATTGCCCCGTCCGACGTCGAGAAGACGAAGCTGACCCACAACATGAAGAGCATCCAGGAGTATGGCCTCTATACCCTTTCTAGCGCCCCTTCCGTAGGAAAAGCCAAGCTATTGGTCATCCCCGTTTGGTTCACCGATTCGGATAGCTTTATCGCTTTGGCGAACAAAGAGACTGTGCGCTTAGACATCCAAGACGCCTATTTCGGAACGCCAGAGTCCACCGGCTGGCACAGCGTCAAATCCTATTACGAGGAAGAGTCCAAGGGCCGTCTGCAAATCGATGGCACCGTTTCGGAATGGTATTCCTGCGGCAAGTCCTATAAGTCCTATGGCACTTCCGACACCGGCGGCAATGCGACGATGACCTTGGTCCCCAACGCGGTGAACTGGTATTTCACCAATCACACCGACGAGAGTCGCAAAGACTATGACCGGGATGGCGACGGCTATTTAGATGGCGTGTTGCTCATTTACGCTTGCCCGGATTATTCCTGTTTGAATAAATCTTCCTACGACAACCTTTGGGCCTATTGCTATTGGCTCCAAGAAGCCTCTTATCAATCCACGACCAACCCTGGCCCTAACGTCTTCTTCTGGGCGTCTTATGACTTTATGTATAGTTCGTCCCGTTCTCGCACTCGCACGGGCTCGACCAGCTATGGCGGTGGTGACACCTCCCATTGCACGACCGACGCCCACACGTATATCCATGAGATGGGGCACGTGTTCGGCTTAGACGATTATTACGACTACGGCCCGAACAAATACAGCCACGCGGGTGGTTTCTCCATGCAAGACTACAACGTCGGTGGCCATGATCCGTATTCCACCTTGGCCTTGGGCTGGACCGATCCTTATATCCCCACGGAATCCACGACGATCACCATTGGGGCATTCCAGAAGACCCACGACCTCATTTTGCTTAGCCCGAAGTTCAATTCCTATGGTTCTCCCTTTGACGAGTATTTGTTGCTGGAACTTTATACCCCGACGGGATTAAACGCCATGGACGTCCAATACGGTTACTCCGGTGGCGGCAGGGGACCTTCTTCCACGGGCATCCGTTTGTGGCATGTGGACGCACGCCTAACGTATTGCACCAAACTAGATAGCGAAGGCTATCCGGTCTTCTCCATGTCGAACCTTACCAGCGATCCCGAGCGTGGCGACAGCTGCTATGGCGTGACCCCGGCTTTCTCCAACACGGTGGAGGACGAGGATTACGGTGGCCTAAGCGATAACTACAACGTGCTTCGTTTGGTCCGCAACAACACTTCCGCCGCGGTGCACAACAAGAAGTTCATCGCCAATTCGGACCTGTTCGGCAACGGCTCCTCCTTCTCGATGAATACCTATAAGTCGCAGTTCTATAACAAGACCAAACTCAATTCCAACGTGGAGTTGGGCTGGTCCTTCTCCGTGGCCATCTCCGGCAGCGGGGAAAA
>JAILIV010000086.1 GCA_024695105.1 Bacilli bacterium | reverse complement strand
CGCGCGATGAGGATCTCCCTTTGCTTGATAGCAAGCCGGAAGAAGTGCTCGCCTACGCCTATGACATCGTCATCAACGGCTATGAGGCCGGCGGTGGCACGCTCCGTATCTTTGACCATGACACGCAATGGAAGATCTTTAAGTTGCTTGGCTTGTCCGATGAGGACGTGGCTGGCAAGTTCGGCTGGTTCATCGACGCCTTCAAATATGGCGTCCCGCCCCATGGTGGCATCGCCTTTGGCTTGGACCGTCTGACCATGATTATGGCGGGCACGGAGAACATCCGCGACGTCATCGCCTTCCCCAAGAACCTGCAAGCCGCCGACCCCACCTCGAAAGCCCCGCGCCCGGTCACCCAAGATCAACTCGACATCCTTGGCCTTTGCCTAAAAGATGAAGACGAAGGAAAGTAGGGGATTGCGCTTTCTATATATTTATATATAGCTGAAACTAAATAATTACTAAATAAATACTTCTTATTCTCAGGAGGAAAACCATGGAACGGAAGCCTAACGACACCAAAAGCCTCGCCATCGCCGCGGCGCGAAGCCTCGTCATCGACATGACCAATAAGGCGAAGTCGGGACACCCTGGGATGGCGTTGGACGTCGCCCCGGCCATGGTGGCCCTCTTCCAAGATCACCTCGTCGCGGACCCGAAGCATCCCGATTGGGTGAATCGCGACCGTTTCGTTCTCTCTAGCGGACACGTTTCCGCGCTTTTGTACGCGACCCTTCATCTTGCAGGTTATGACCTGAGCATGGATGATCTGAAATCCTTCCGTCAGCTTGGTTCGAAGACGCCTGGGCACCCCGAATATAAAGAGACTCCGGGGGTGGACGCGACCAGTGGCCCTTTGGGCCAAGGAATAGCCCAAGCCGTCGGCATGGCCATGGCCGAGGAAGCGATCCGCGCCCAATATCCTGGCGCGGACGGGGTCTTTGGCCATTACACTTATTGCCTTTGTGGCGATGGGTGCCTGCAGGAGGGAATCAGCCAAGAGGCCATCTCCTTGGCCGGACACCATCGCCTTAGCCGCCTCATCTTGCTTTGCGACCTTAACGGAGCGACTTTGGACGGCCCAACCTCGGACGCCTTCAGCGAGAATCTGCGCCTGCGTTTCCTTGCGAGCGAATGGAACGTGCTCGAAGTGAAAGACGGCAACGACGTAAACGCCATTTCCAAAGCCATTTCCAAAGCCAAAAAGCAAGACGGCTACCCCACGGCGATCCTCATCCATTCCGTGATCGGCTATGGCGCCCCGAAGCAAGGTTCCCACAAAACCCACGGGTCGCCTTTAGGCGAGGCCGATGGGTCCCAGGCCAAGTCGGTCTATGGCTATCCCTATCCCGACTTCACCGTGCCGGATGAAGTCTATTCTCAGTTCGCGAACACCTTCGGAAAGCGTGGCGAAGCGGCGTATCGGCGTTATCAGGCAACGTTCCAGGATTTCCAAGCGAAGGAACTCAAAGAAGCCCAGCGCTATTTGGATGCCTTTGAAGGGAATTTCGTCGACGCGGTGGTCAATTATCCTGCGTTCGACTCGGAGAAGGCGGAATCGACCCGTTCGCTTTCGGGAAAGTGCCTGAAGGCCCTCCACGACGCGATTCCCTGCACCTTCGGAGGCTCTGCCGACGTCGCGGGTTCCACCCTCACCAACATCGAAGGTGAGCCCATGTTCGACATCCTTTCCCGTCAGGGCAGGGACGTCCATTGGGGCATCCGCGAATTCGCCATGGCGGCCTGCTGCAATGGCATCGCCCTCCATGGCGGCCTTCTTCCTTACGCCTCTTGCTTCCTCGTCTTCTCCGACTACATGAAACCCGCCATCCGCATGGCCGCGTTGCAAAGCCTTCCCGTGGCCTACCTTTTCACCCACGATTCGATCGCGGTGGGGGAAGATGGCCCAACCCACCAGCCCATCGAGCATTTGGCGATGCTACGCAGCGTGCCGAACCTTGAAGTCGTGCGCCCGGCGGATTATGTGGAAACCATCGGCGCGTACGAGAACATCCGTTTGGAGCGGAACCATCCAACCGCGCTGGTCTTGACGCGCCAAAACGTCGCCCCCGTCGGAGGTAATTCCGTGGAGGGCGCGCGGAAGGGTGGCTATCTGGCCTATAAGCCCAAAGGCGCGACCCATTTGATTCTGGCCACGGGGTCGGAAGTCGCCTTATGCGTGAAAATCGCCAAGGCGTTGAACGAGAATGGATCGCCCGTCGCCGTCGCTTCCCTGCCCAGCGTTTCCCGTTTCCTCTCGCAAAGCGAGAAATACGTGAATTCGGTTCTTTTCCTGCCCCGCGACAAGCGCATCTCCGTCGAAATGGCTTCGACGTTTGGCTGGGCAAGCCTCGCCAAGCACAACATCGGCATCGACGGTTTCGGCGCCTCGGGCAAAGCGGGGGACGTCATCGCTTCCTATGGGTTTGACGAGGAAGGGCTTCGTAAGAAGGTTGAGGAGATTCTCCGCTTAGGATAGACTTTTAGCCATGAGGGACTACATCGGCATCAACAATTATTCCGGCCTTGGCCAAATCGGCATTTCCCGCGACGCCATCGCCGCCATCGCCTCCGCTTCCGTGCGGGAGGTCAAAGGGGCCGCCCTTTTCGAACGCAAGGGGACCCGCAAAGCCGCCAAGCGCGCCGATACGTCCTTGGGTGTCTTGTTTTCCTTACCCAACGACGTCCGCGTCGTCTTCCGTAAGGACGGGCGCGCCCTCATCAAGATGGAGGTCGCCGTCGTGCGCGGCAACAACGTGGTGGAGGTGTGCGAGAAAATCCAGCGCGCCGTCGCCACCTCGGTCACGTTAATGTGCGACACCGTGCCGTTTGACGTCCAAGTGAAGGTGATGCGCATTGTCTAAGCCTTTATCGGCCCCCTCCGCCCGTTTCGATCGGCTTTTAGCCGCATACCAACGCATGTGCATATTCTTGCTTTTGCCGCCTTTGGTGTCGGCGTTTTCCTGCATCATGGCTTTGTTTAACCCAAGTTATGGCCTGACCTTGGCGATGTCCATCGTCCTTGGGATGCGTGGCATCATGGAGACCGATGGGGCGATGTGGTGCATGGTCATCAGCCTTGGCATCGCCGGGTTATTCGTGCCGTTGACGGTGATGTCCGCCAAAGGCAACGTCATCCCTTTCTATGTGGGCGTGGCGCTATATTTCGCCGATTTCGTTTACGCGTTTTTCCTTTTCGGGAAGGTAGATGCATTGACCTTCGTCATGCTGATGGTGCTCCATGCCGCCTTCCTCATCGCCTATGGCCTGGGGATTTTCTTCTATTACCGGGCGGATGCCTTGCTAAAAGAGCATCCCGACATTCTTCGGCAGTAATCCTTTTTGCGCATGCGTGCTAATATAAGCGCATGTCCAAAACCAATGTCTTCGTATCCTATGGCCATAACTGCTTTGACCTTTTGGCGCGCCGCATCGTCGGCGATTTGGTCGCCACCGGCGAATTCGACGTCTTCTTTGACGTGGATTGCCTGGACAAAGGGGATTGGGAGGAGCTCATCACCCAAGGCATCGAACGGTGCGATTATTTCCTCTTCTGCGTCTCGGAGAAGGCGGTGAGCCATAAAGGCTATTGCCTCAATGAGCTTTCCAGGGCCTGCGAACTCCAGAAAGAGATCATCCCCGTGCTTTTGGACGAATCCTACGTCCCGCTTTCGATCACCCGTTTGCAGCGGTTGAACCTTACCCGTGCCTTGGACTCCCAAGGGAAAATCATCGAGGACGTGTTACGTCCCACCTACGAGAAATTGCTCCGTTTGCTCCGTGGGCAAGAGAAACTCGGTTTCTTCAACAGCGACTTCGCCTTATCCAATCAACTGCAGACGTTCTCCTCCTATGAAATCGGCGCCCACGTGACCGACTTCGTGGGAAGGGAAAAGGCCATCTTGGACTTCGATGGGTGGCTGCATAATCCCACCGCCTTGCCCATTTACCTGCTGGAGGCCGCCCCAGGCGTGGGGAAAAGCGCGTTATGCTCCGTCTTGTCGGTGCGCTACCCCCAGAACGTGGCCGGCATCCATTTCTGCACCTACAACAACCAAGCCAAGACCGACGCCAAAAACATCATCAATAACCTCGCTTGCCAACTCAGTTACCGTAACGAGGACTTCGCCTCGAGCCTCCGCGAGGCGTTAAAGCGCGAGAATCTGGAAAAACTAGACGCAAAGCGCCTTTTCGAGGTCTTGCTCTTGGAACCCGGGAGCAAGGTGAGCTTCCCCTCCACGCAGGTGTTGGTCATCGACGCGTTGGACGAAGCGGTGGACAACGGCAAAAACGAGATCGCCGAGATCTTGCTTTCCTACCAAAACGCCTTGCCCAAGTGGCTACGCGTGTATTGTTCCACCCGTCCCCAGGAAAACGTCACCGTCTATTTCCGTTCCTGCCACGTCTACCGCATCGATGATTCGGGAAAGGAAAACGAAGCCGACATCCGCGCCTTCTACGAAAAGGCCTTGCCCCGGAAGCTCGACGAAGAGGAAAGCGCCATTTTGATGAAGAAGAGCCATGGCTCCTTCCTTTACGCCAATTGCATCGCCAATTCCGTCAAGGCAAAAGAGCTGTCTTTGGACGACGTCTCCTCTTTCCCCGATGGCATCTATTCCTATTACGCCCTCTGGTTCAACCGTATTTTCTCTTCCTTCCCGTATGAGGAGGCGCGACCGGTGTTGGCGGTGTTATCCATCGCCTCCAGCGCCGTCTCGACCGAATTCCTTTCGGAGGCTTTGAACAAGCAGGAAAGTGACATCCTTCGCGTGGCCGCGGCGGTATCTAGCTTCTTCCGTCTGGACGAGGGGAATCTCCTCACCCCGATCCACAAGTCCATCTTGGATTGGCTATGCGGTTCCTCCTGCCCAACCTCCTACCGCCTTTCCCCTAAGGAAGGGGCGAAGATACTGCGCGGTTACATCGAAGCCAAACGCGGCAAGGGCAGGGGATGGAAGAAGGACCCGTTCGTCATCTTGGATTACGGCAGGGTGCTTAAGATCCTGGACGAAACCGACGACCTATGCGACCTCATGCGCGACGATGAGTATCTCCGCGCTTGCTTCGCCTCGCCTTTGTACACCCATTACCAATCCATCAGCACCTATTTCGACCTGCTTTCCTTCCTTTATAAGGAAGATGAGGACTATGCCTCCGACATCTATGACTCGCAGTCCTTCCGCGACCTCTTCGCCGCGCATCGGAAGCGCATCTATAACTCTGGGCTGTTCCTCAAACTCAAGGAGTGTGGCTTCGGGCGGTATCTGTCGCGCAACAAACCCCAGGGCAGCATCGAGTTCGAGATCGGCGAGCTTTATTTCTATTACATCTCCCTTTCCTTCCCGGAGGCGTATGAATCCCTCCAAGACATCCAGCGCCGTTTCCCGTTGGAGACCATTCCCTTGGAATCCAGGTGCGAGCTAGAGCGCATGACGATGCTGGTGTGCCGGAAGATCGTGGCGTTCAAAGACGTCGTCGCCATAGGCCCCCAGACCATCGAGGACGCGAAGAAGGCGGGCAACCCTTTCGAGGAGTCCCTCGCCTATTTGACGTTATCGAAAGTGTATTGCCGGCAACTGAGGAAAGAAGAATGCTACGAGGCGGCGGACCAAGCGGTCGAGATCCTCTCCAGACGCGTCAAGGAGGAGACCGACGAACTCGGGACCCAAATCGGGGACCACCTGTTCCTTAGCGAAGACCTTCGCGTCTACGCCGACGCCTGCATCTGGCATAAGGACCTAGGGAAGGCCAAAGGCCTGCTTGACCAAGCGTTTGGCATCTACGCCCTCTACGACCAATTTGACCGGTATTACCCCCGAACCCTGTACACGTCCCTTTTCTATGAAATCGTATCCGGCGCCCCCAAGCAGCGCGTTTTGTCCGTCGCCAAAAAGCTCCGTCCCTTGCTGAACCAGGCCAACGACGACTACGACATGGCGCAGTATTGTTTCCTGATGGGGTTGCACCATTACCTCTGCGGCGAATACGACCGGGCGGAGGAACAACTCCTTTACGCCTTGGAGAAGGACAAAGCGCTTTCCGTTCCTTTGGAGCGGCTAGAAGTGGAGACGTTGCTCAACAAGGTCTATTTGGCCCAGGGCAAAGACGCCAGATACGATAACCGCCACAACGAAGACACCGACGTTTGGATCGCCTACGTCCGCGAATACATCGACGAATTATGGAGGAGCCGCCATGGATCATGACCGCGTCTTAGACTTCTTGGTTTCCCTTTATGGGGAAGCCAAACCCCGTTTCCTTTCCCTCTCGCCCAAAACCATAAAACACAAACGGGCCAACGACATCCTCACCGACGCCGACGTGTCCATGAACGGCTTTTTTGTGGAGGCGATCAAAAAGGAATACCCCGAAGCCTCGATCATCGCCGAGGAAAGCCAAAACGACCAATTGGGCGAAGGCTATACCTTCGTGGTGGATCCAATCGACGGGACCTGCAACTACGCGTTGGGGTTGCCTTTGTGCGGCATCCAAATCGCCTTGGTATATAAGAAAGAGCCGGTGGTGGCCCTATTGGGATTGCCCCATTTCGACGAACTTTACACCGCGGTGAAAGGGCAAGGCGCCTTTTGCAACGGCCAGCGCCTTTCCATAAGGAAGGAAACCAAGTCCGAAGACGCCATTTTGGCCCTAAGCGACCTTTATTCGGATAACGAGGAAGTGGAGCTGCGCCACCAATACGCCGCCATGGAGTTCCTGCGTCCCTTCTTCCTTAAGACCCGCCTATTCGGCGCGGCGGTGGTGGATTTCGCCTATTTGGCCACGAACAAAGCCCAAGCCTACCTTTGCCAATACCATCTGCTTTGGGACATCGCCCCGGGGCTATTGCTCGCCTTGGAAGCGGGGGCGGTGGCCAGCGACTGCCGCGGAAAGCCATATCGCCTTGGGCGCCATACGCTTTGCCTGGCCAACAACCAAGAAAACCTCGACCTGCTTCTGTCCGCGTTGCGCCTTGGCGACCAGCCCAAAAAGAAGGGCTCCCGCAAAGTGTCGACAGGCGGCTGGGACCAGTGGTAAGATTTTCCCGCCTTAAGGAGGCAATGGTTCTATGGATGAGAAAGAATGGGAAGAGGGCCCGACCCGCAACAGCCTGCAGAAAGTGGCGATGACGGCGATTTACGACGCCTTGACCTATGAGTCCATGGGGCTTGCCATTGACGCCAAAGACATCGTCAGCGGACTTTGTGACCTTCCGTACGAGGAGTGCGACTATTTCGTCAAAGCCGCGCTGGTGACGTACCTTCGGCATAAAGATGAGGCCATTAAGGCCTTTAACGACAAGATGCGGGGCTGGACGTTTCCGCGATTAGACCGCGTCGAGCAGGCCATTTTGCTTCTTGCGTACCTTCATTTCTATTACATAGAACCCGAGGTGGAGAAGGGCGTCGTGATCGACGTGGCCATCAAACAGGCCAAAACCTTCCTCAAGCCCGGCGACCATCGATTCGTCAACGCCATATTGGACAACGTTCTCATTCATGCAGCAGCCGCCTAAAGCCCTGACCGTAACCGAGCTGAACACCTATATCAAGTCGAAGCTCGAAGGCGACCCCACGCTCGCCTCTTTTTACCTTCGGGCCGAGATCTCCAACTTCAAGACCTATTCCAGCGGCCATAGCTATTTCACCTTAAAGGATAGCCAATCCATGGTGTCCGCCGTCATGTGGGCCACCTACGCCATGCGCCTTTCCTTCGTTCCGAAAGACGGGGACGAGGTGCTCGTTCATTGCCGCATCGCGCTATACCCACCCCGCGGCTCGTACCAAGTAAGCGTCGATTCCATGGAACCCTTCGGGCAGGGGGCCGAGCTGTTACGTCTTCAACAACTCAAGGAAAAACTCCAAAAGGAAGGCTTGTTCGACCCATCGAAAAAGCGTCCCATCCATCCTTTTCCCAAGAAAGTCGGGGTCATCGCCGGCAAAGGCTCGGCAGGGCTACGGGACGTCATCGTAAACGTCTATAAGCGGTGGCCGCTGGTCGAACTGGTCGAGTTTCCCTCCCTCGTCCAAGGGAAGGAAGCCCCCAAAGACCTGTTGCGCGCCCTTGCCTTGGCCAACCAAAGCGGCTTGGACACACTGATCATCGCCCGAGGCGGTGGAAGCAGCGAAGACTTAAGCGCCTTTAACGATGAGGCGTTCGTCCGGGCCTTGGCCAAATGCCCTTGTCCCACCATCTCCGCCGTGGGCCACGAAGTCGATACCACGCTTACCGATCTCGTCGCCGACCTTCGCGTCTCCACGCCAACCGCGGCCGCCGTTGCCTCCGTGCCGGACAAATTCGAGGTATACCAGCGGCTAGACGAAGGCCAATCGCGCCTAGAAACCTTCATAAACGCCTTTTTGGCGCGTCAAAGGCAAGCCCTCGAGTATCTTTCCACCCGCGCCTTCTTCTTGCGCCCAGAATCGATTTACGCCCACCAACTGGAGAATCTGGAATTGACCTCCAAGCGTCTGGACATGGGTTTGTCCCGCCTTTTGGAAGGGCATAAGGCCCATGTAGGCGCCCTTGAGGGCAAACTAAACGCCCTGAATCCAAAGGGCGTCTTAACACGGGGGTACGCGATCGTCTATGACGAGGAAGGCAAACCGGTGGGGGACATCGCTGCCCTGCGTCCGGGAGAGCGCATCAAGACGCAGACGAAAGATGGTATAATCACATCCGAAGTCCTATCCACCAGAAAGGGGAACCCCAATGAGTAACGAAGAAACGCCGACATTTGAGGAACGCTTGGCGCGTTTGAACCAAATCGTGGCCAAAGTCGAATCCGAGGCTTTGCCCTTGGTGGAGGCGATGAGCCTATTCGAAGAAGGCAAGAAACTGATCGCTTCACTGCAGCAAGAACTCAAGGAAGCGGAAGAGAAAGTACAGAAGTCCCTTAAGGGAACGGAATAAATTAGTAGTAATTTGGGAAATTTATAGTATATGGCTGGAGCAAAAGAGGAACCCAAAGGATTGTCGTTTGAGAACCCGTCCTTTCTGCGCTCCATGCGCAAGGACGAATTGGTCGTGCTCGCCGCGGACATCCGTCGTGAACTCATTCGCGTATGCTCCGAATACGGGGGTCACCTTTCCTCCAATTTGGGCGACGTCGAATTGACCCTGGCCTTGCACCGGGTGTTCGATTTTTCCCATGACAAGCTGATTTTCGACGTGGGCCACCAATGCTACACGCACAAAATCCTCACGGGCAGAAGCCTAGAACACCTTAACCAACGTGGACAGGTGGCTGGCTTCCAGAAGATGGCCGAATCCTCTTACGACCCATGGGAGGCAGGGCATTCCTCCACCTCCATCTCCGCGGCCCAAGCTTACGCGATCGCCCGCGACGAAAAAGGAGAAAACTACGATGTGGTCGCCCTTATCGGGGATTCTTCCATCGTCAACGGCCTTGCTTTGGAAGCCCTGAACTCCGTTGGCAGCGGACCCAACAAGGTCATCGTCGTCTTAAACGACAACGACATGTCCATCTCCCAACCTAGCGGTGGACTAAGCCGTTTCTTCCGTTCCATCTCCACCGGAAGGGCCTACAACAAACTGAAGAAAGGCTACAAGGAAATCACCTTCAAGACGGCTTTTGGGCGAAAGATCTACGAGTGGAGCCTATCGGTCAAGAACTGGTTCAAGCGGAAGCTTGTTCCTTTGAATATGTTCGACAACATGGGCTTTTCCTACATCGGCCCGATCGACGGACACAACATCAAGTCGATGGAAAAAGCCTTTAAGCGGGCTAAGGAAACCAACAAGTCCGTGGTGCTCCATATCCGCACGATAAAGGGCAAAGGCTACGTCTATGCCGAGCGCGACCAAACCGGCTATTGGCATGGCGTCACCCCCTTCGTGATCGCCACGGGGCAGCCTAAGGACCTCCATCCAGGCAAGGTTTCCTGGAGCCATTTCTTCGCCGATTTGACCAACGAACTCATGGGAACCCACCCAAACACGCATCTGATCGTTCCCGCGACGGGAAAAGGTTCAGGCCTTGAAAAGGCCTTCGCCGCCTATCCGAAGCGTTGCCATGACGTGGGCATCGCCGAAGAGCACGCCGCGACTTTGTGCGGTGGGCTTTCGGTGACGGGCATCCACCCGATCCTTTCCATTTATTCGACGTTCATGCAACGCTGCTACGACGAGATCAGCCATGACTGCGCGAGAATGAAGGCCAACATGACCATTTTGGTCGACCGCGCGGGGCTTGTCGGCTCCAATGGCGACACCCACCAAGGTATCTATGACGTCGCCTATTTGAAGTCCATCCCCAACGTCGTCGTGGCCATGCCATCGACCAAATCCATCGGCCGCGCCTTGTTCGAGCAATCCTTCGAGAACCATGGCGTGTTCGCCATCCGTTACCCCCGCGAGATGGTCGACGACACTTCCGAGAGTTTCAGTCAAAATCTTCCGTTCCTTCGCTGGCGTTATGAGGCCGCGAGCAGTTCGAAGAAGTTGGCCATCGTGGCGGTGGGGCCTAGAGAAAAGGAGATCCTAGAAGCCGTCAAGAAGCGCTTCCTCGACGTGGAAGTCATCGACCCCGTCTATCTTTGCCCACTATTAAGCGATAACCTTTTGCCTTTGCTTTCTTTCAAGAACATCCTGATCTACGACGCCTACGGCATCCGCGAAGGGTTCGCCGAAACCGTCTTGGCGGGACTCGCCGAACTCGGATACAAAGGCAAGATCACCGTCCGCGCCGTGCCACGCACCTTCGTGGCGCAGGCCAAACTCAACGAGCAGCTTGAGGAATTCGGGCTTCTCCCGGAACAAATCCTGCGCGAAATCGCCGATTTGTTGGCCCGTTAAGGGAAAGTTATCCCAAGAAGGTTTATAATCCTTCTTGATGAGCCGCGCGATCGTCCACATCGACCTAAACGCCTTCTTCGCCACGTGCGAGGTTTTGCGCGACCCTAGCCTTAAGGGGAAGCCTTTGATCGTTGGCCATACGGGAAGGTCGGGCATCGTGTCCACTTGTTCCTATGAGGCACGGAAATACGGCATCCATAGCGGTCAGCCCACGTTCCAAGCGCTTCGCCTATGCCCCGACGCCATTGTGGTGGAACCCCATTTCCGCGATTACGAGGTGTATTCCCGTTCCTTCTTCAGCTACGTGCGGCAATACACCAATCTGATTGAGGTCGCTTCCATCGACGAATGCTATGCCGATTTCTCCAAAGCGCTTTACGGGGTGAAGGACCAAACCGCGTTTCTAAGGAAGATGCAATTCGAGCTCTACCAGACCATGGGCCTCACCTGCAGCATCGGCTTATCCGCGACCAAATGGCTCGCCAAGATGGGAAGCGACCTAAAAAAGCCGATGGGCTTGGTCATTTTGCGGCGGAAGGACATCGAGACGGTCCTTTATCCCTTGCCCGTGGAACAGTTCTGGGGCATTGGGAAGAAGACCGCGCCGTTGCTCCGGGAGCTCGGGATCGTCACCATCGGCGATCTGGCCAAGGCGTTAAACGCGGATGATCCCCACGTAGCCAAAGTGCTTGGTAAGTTCACGTTGACGGCCCGGGATTGGATCAATGGCAAGGGGGACGACCAAATCGTCACCGAGCCCGAAGATCCCAAATCCGTCGGCGTGTCCCATACCCTCAGCCACGATTGCCGCGGCCTGGAAGAAGTCGAATCCACCTTAAAGGCACTATGCGAGGAAGTGTCGGAACGGGCCGAGAAAAAGGGGAAGGTGGGGAAAGGCATGACCTTGCACGTCAAAGACACCTCCTTCAAGACGCATACCAAAGCCGCTTCCTTCGATCAGCCCACGCGGGACGCCTCCATCCTGTTTTCCAGGGCGCGAACCCTATACAAATCCTTTTACGAGAACATGGACGTCCGCCTCGTCGGGGTGACGCTGGAAAAGCTTGGGGACAAGACCCACCAAATGGTCCAAATGACCTTATGGAACTATGGGGACTACGAATCAGAAGACGAGACGGAACGGCTCATCACCCAGATGAACCGGAAGCTCGGGGGCAGCGTGCTGACGCGGCTTTCGCAGATGAAGAAAGGGGGTGGGGGAAATGCCTGAGCTATCCATCGAAGACGCGATCGAGAACTATTTCCAATACCTTCTGGCGGAGCGTGGCCTTTCCCGCGTGAGTTTGGAGGATTACCGCTCCGACCTAAAGAAATTCCTCCTTTATTTCCCCAACAAGAAGACCACCAAGGACCTCCTGTCCTCCGATGTCTACGACTTCACCGTTAAGGAGTCGGAGGCCGAGAAAAGCCCCTCGACCATCGCCCGGGGCATCTCCACCCTCCATAATTTCTTTTATTTCTTGGCCCGGGAAGGCTATATGGATTCGCCTGGGGACCACGTGGAACGCCCCAAGCAGCCCACACGCCTCCCCGTCGTCATCAGTCGGGACGAAGTGGAGGAACTCTTGGACGCCCCAGACCCTACCAATCCCTCGCAGTGCCGCGACAAGGCGATGCTAGAGGTGATGTACGCCTCCGGGCTTCGCGTCAGCGAGTTATGCGCCCTCAAACTGAAAGACGTCCATTTCGCCTCCTCCACGATTACGGTGGCCCGGGGCAAGGGGGCCAAGTCACGCATCGTTCCCATTTCGCCTTTCGCCTTGGAATGGCTTTCCGCTTACGTCAACGGCCCCAGAAAAGAAAACAAGGGCCGAAAAAGCCCATACGTGTTTCTCAACAAAGACGGGGATCCCGTGTCCCGTCAGTATTTCTTCCAACAGGTGAAACATTACGCCCGCTTAGCCAACATCCGTAACGCCGAGGCCATCTCTCCGCATACGTTGCGCCATTGTTTCGCGACCCATCTTTTAGAAGCGGGCGCGGAACTTCGCGCGGTGCAGGAAATGCTAGGCCACGCGCATTTATCGACCACCCAAATCTATACCCACGTGTCTAGCCGCAGGATCTATGAGGCGTATCGTGCTTTCGTCACCCGAAAATAGTTGTATAATGACCGGCTTTAAAGGAGGCTTACCCATGTCCAACTCCCCCAAATTCAAACGCGTCTTCCTCATCGTCGCCGACTCGGCGGGCGTAGGGGAAGAGCCCGACGCCGACAAGTTCGACGACGTCGGCAGCAACACCTTCGCCCACGCGGCGGAATCCATCGGAGGATTGAACGTCCCCGTGATGGAATCCCTTGGCTTAGGGCAGTTAGACGACATCATGGGCGTGAAACCCATCGCGGACCATCCCCACGCCTTTAGCCTCAGGCTACGTGAGACCAGCAATGGCAAAGACACGATGACCGGGCACTGGGAGATGATGGGCGTCAACACGGTGACTCCCTTTCAAACCTTCACCGACACTGGCTTCCCGGATGAACTCATGGACGAGCTCAGCAAGCGCACGGGCCATAAGCTCATCGGCAACTATAGCGCCTCTGGCACCGAGATCCTAAAGGTCCTTGGGGAAGAGCAGATGCGCGACAATTCCCTCATCGTCTATACCTCCGCCGACTCCGTGCTTCAGATCGCCGCGCACGAAGAAGCCACCGGTCTACAAGAGCTCTATCGTTGCTGCGAGATCGCCCGTGAACTTTGCATGCAGCCCCAGTGGCGCGTAGGCCGCGTCATCGCCCGTCCTTACGTCGGCACCTGCGCGGAAGACTTCAAACGCGTCACCGGCGACCGTCATGACTATGCCTTATCCCCATCCGAACCCACCGACATGGATACGTTAAAGGAAAACGGCTACATGGTTTCCTGCATCGGCAAGATCTCCGATATCTTCAACATGGCGGGCGTGGTGAAGACGCAACATACCGTCTCCAACGAAGATGGCATGGATAAGACGATCCAAGAAGCCAAGGAAGGCGACTTCGAGGGACTATGCTTCGTCAACCTCGTCGAATTCGACTCCGAATATGGCCATAGGCGTAATGCCCCAGGCTATGCGCGGTGCCTCGAAGCCTTCGATAAGAGACTTGGCGAATTCATCGCAACGATGCGTGAGGATGACCTCCTGATGGTCACGGCCGACCACGGAAACGATCCGATTTTCAAAGGAACCGACCATACCCGCGAGAAAGTGCCTCTGCTCATCTATTCGCCCAAGATCCATAACGGAAAATACCTTGAGGAGCGCCCCACCTTCGCCGATATCGGCGCCTCGATCCTTCACAACTTCGGATTGAAGAAACGCGATAGCCTGCTGGGCGAACCCATTAAGGAACTGTTCGAATAGGATCCATTGGAAACGCGCTCTGAGCAAGGGCGCGTTTTTTTCACCATCTTGCCCAAGGTGAAACCCTCAAGCGGATTCAAAAAGAACGAAGACAGAATCGCAAGGTCTGAGAGATGCCGATACAGCCGTGTCTTTAGTTAAATAAATGAAGGCAATGACAATGCCCTTTTGGGTGATTTTGGAATAACTGGACAGGAATAAACAAAAGTTCGCGAAACCGCGAACAAAACTTTTGACAAAGGGTGTTCCATGGATACAATATTGGTGTTCGCAGATTTGCGAATCGGAGGAGAAAAATGGAATTTAAGGAGTTCTTAGTCGAAAGGCGAAAGCGAACGGGGATACCAATCCGTGCTTTTGCTGCCCAAGTCGGCATTTCCCCATCTTACCTATGCGATCTTGAAAGTGGTCATAGGTCTTTCCCATCTGACCCGACTGTTGCCCAAGGCCTTTTCGCAGCGATGGTTCGCGCGCTTGGCTTGTCTGACGAAGAAGCAATGGAATTCAAAATGTTAGCGGATCAATCAACGCTTGAAAACGGGAAGCTATCGGCTGATTTGCGTACGTATCTTTTGGACAATCCACAAGCACAAATCGCGTTGCGCATGGCCAAAGAAAAAGGTGTTCCCGATGACATGTGGGCCGAATTGCTCAAGAAGATAGAGGAGGCGGACTAAGTGATTAAGCTGGCGAAACCCAAGTTTGATTCCCACGGCGTCCTTGTCATAAGGGATGACGAAATCGAGTCTTTTGCGTATCGCCAGCTCCGTGATTATCAAAAAGATTATTTCAAAGAGCCCCACCCGCTCGACATCGACGATTTCGTAGAAAACTACCTTGGGATAAAGGTGAGTTATCACACGCTGACGCGCGATGGGTCAAAACTTGGGGCTACAGCTTTGGTTGATGGGTTTTTGCCTATAATTGACGACGATGGCGAAATATCCGCGCGTTTTGTTAAAAAAGGCGAAATCGTCATCGACCTCCAAGCGTATGGTGGGTTCGAGACGTGCATTCGCTTTTCCTTGAGCCACGAGGCATGGCATTCGCAATTTGACCTCTCCGTCGATACCAATGGTCTGGACATCATGAACGCTGTAAGTTACACATACGCCGGACCATTAGATGAACCAAGGCAGTATAAAGGGCGGACGCCACGCGAATGGATGGAACATCATGCCAACCGATATGCTGTTTATATTCTCATGCCCAAGACATTCGTAAAAAGACTATGGAAGAAGTACCATGCGGCTATCTTGGGAGGGAAACGTATCACTAAAAATTCTCCTGATAGGTTATGGAGAGTGATCCGCTCCATTGCGACTCAACTTAAAGTTTCCCTGTCGTCCATCGCTTTAAGACTTAAGGAATTGAAAATCATATCGAAAGAGGTATTTGATTCACTTGAGCTCAAAAAATGAGAGGAAAAAGAAATGAAAGACCCGCCTCAAATGAAAAGCAAACTAAGTAAAAGGCTTCCGCTACGGCAATAGTGGAAGCCCCGGGGATGGCGCGTTAGAACGCAACCAGCATCGAAATTCTAGCGTAACCTCCCCACAAATCCAACCCCAGGTCGGGGCAATGGTATTTAACTGGAGGTACTAGTATGTATCGAAATATTTTAGACGGCTCCGTTGAGGATTCATTCCAAGCTTTCTTGGTGGAAGAAGCGGAGTTCACGAAAAACGAGGAGTATCCGATTCTTGAGCACCGGATGGTCCCAACGATCCCACCAAAACGGATCATGCCTTTCGAGAAGGCCATTAATTACAGGGGCGATTTGAGCGACGCCTATGTCTGCTTTTTCTCCCCTGACCCTACTTTTGAACGAGTGAGGAGAAACCCAAGGCGCTATATTTCATTCTTCAGGCGATGCGCCGGTGTCATCGGTTTCGATTTCTCGATTCACACCGACATGCCCCTCGTTAAGCAGAAGTCGCAAATGAACGACAACCTGTCGCTTACCTATTTTTATGGAAATAACGGGTGTCCTATTATTCCAAACGTCCGCTGGGGCATTGACGAGACCGCTGATGAGTATCTATCTGCGATCCCAAAACACTCGTTGGTTGCAATTGGTACTCATGGTTTTGCTAAACGCAATTGGCAGAAAGCCGAATGGCATTGTTTTCTCGAGAAACTCATTGATTCTCGCGAGCCACTCGGAATCGTCGTCTACGGTAATCCTAACGAATCAATTTTTGGAACCTTCAAAAGCAAATGCAACTTCTTTTTCTACGAGCCTTGGATCAGTCAAAGGCGCAGGAAAGGAGAGAGTCCCAATGTCGACTAAAGGACCAAGCAATCATTACGGCAACAGTCGTGGGGGCCTCCAGGGGCATTCGACCAAGCACACCTCCTACGCATGGGCAAAGGGATTCAATAAAAAGACTCTCGATGAGCATTATAATAATCATGCACAAAGCATGGGCATCAAGACCAAGGAATCCTACGTCGCCCACGCTATCAAGTTCGCTAACACGGTGGATAGGGCCAATTGTGTTTCGTTCATCGATCCAAAGACGAAGGCAACCTACAAATACAACAAGGTCACAAACGAGTTCGCCATAATTACTCAAAATGGGTACGTCGTCACTTACTACAAGCCGCGAGAAGGTTATGCTTACTACAAAGACCAAAAAACCAAATACGGAGGGAAGAAAAAATGAAAAGATTTAAATCTATGGACTGTCCGGTCTGCGGTGAATTCTATTTCTCGGGCCCGAGCAAATACCTAAGCCCGGAGGAGATTGAGGAGGAACTTCAAGATTATGCAGAAGGCAGCGTCCAATGCACCCATTGCGGCTGGATTTATGACCTCGGCCAAACAGAGAATCCCGATTCCCATGAGGGTCACAATCAAAGAAGTCTCAACGAGCACCGAGAATGGTTCAAGGCAAAAGTGGCGGAGAACCCGGACTATGACTGGTGGGAAGAAAACAAACCAGCGCCGACGCCCCATAAGTGCCCCGTCTGTGGCGAATTCGAATTCGAAGACGAAGGAAGCCATGAGATCTGTCCAATCTGCGGATGGCAGGATGATGGGATGGAAACCAATCCGGATTCCTGGTCGGCGTGCGGCATGAGTTTTAACGAAGCTGTCGCGAACTTCAAAGCGAAACGAGCAGTCGACCCAAAATACCGACGAGACAAAACCTATCATTAAAGAATGCGCGCTCAGCACCAAAGTTGGGCGCGTTATCTTTATTGGTCTTTGCGAGAAAGGCCTAACACCTTATTGCCAATGTACGCTGTTAAATCTAAAAGCAGGACCACGACGATGGCGATTAAGGCGATGGCGAATATCGGAGCGAGATCGGTGGGATCCAAGCTTCGGTAAGCTACGATGGAAGAGCCCAGCCCAGGGCCGGTGTCACCCGCGACGATTTCCGCCATGATGGTGGTCTTAAAGGACAAAGCAAAACTACTAAGAAGTCCCAGAATCACGTATGGGACTCCTAGGGGTAGGCGTAGGTGCCATAAACGTTGGATGCGATTTGCCCCATCTACGGCAGCAGCGTCCAACACTTCCTTTTCCGTCGCCCCTATGCCCTCGGCAAAGGATTCATAGAGAATCGGGAAGGCCAATAGGACCACAATCCAAATAGGCGCTCTGGAAGCCCCGGAAAGAAGCAAGAAGAGAAACACAAAAGCCGCGGTAGGGGCGCTTTTGGCAACCGCGAGCATGGGCTTAAGGAAACTACGTAACAATGGGAATTCTCCCGATAGACAGCCTAGTATCCCCGCGGCCACAAAGCTGATGGCAAAGCCTTCCAAGGTACGAAGAAGCGTCATGCCAAGGCATCGGTACGTATAGGGGTCCCCGAGCATTTGGAAGAGCCTAGAAAACGTCGCGGCAGGGGATGGGACAACCAGTTCTCCGCCCCCGACGGCATAGGAGAGGATCAACCAAAGCAAAAAGACGAAGGCAAGCCCTAAGGTATAAAGGAAAGGATTAGACGTAACAAAGCGTCTCATTCACGTCTTTTACGCCAAATAAGGCGACGAAATTGGCGATGGCGTCGATGTTATCGATGGCTTTCTTATAGCCTAGGCCCATGCGGTTTCCGTTAGAGGTCAGCGCCTTAAGGTTCGCCACGGAAGCGTTGAACTTCGAGGCGAATTCGGTTTCGGAAAGACTCTCTACATAAGGGTCGATGACGGTGGGATCCTTGAGGAAGGAGGCGACGTCGGCGCTTAGGTTGCTGAGGAATTCGTTGACTTTCGTTTTGTCCGCATTGTCGGAGACGAAAAGCGAAGCCTGAGTCAGAGACAAACCTCCGGATACCTCCGCGAACTTATCCTGAATGGAGGCGTATTGCTTCACGGTAGGCTTTTTGCCCATGACGGTGGACAAAGCCGGTTCGGCGAGGAAGACGTAATCCACGCTGGCGTTGTCATCCGCCGCGTTTTTCCCCGTGGCGAGACAAGTGGCCGCATCGGCGGCGGCTTTGTCACCGGCGAGGTAGTGGACATTAGTCAAATCGGAATAGCAATACTTGAAGACTTTTCCGGGGACGTCGTTTTCTTGGAAGGCGACCACATAGTCATCCGCGTCCAAGACGCCATTATCGTCGTTGCCAGTCGAGGCCAAATAGAAGTTACCAAAGGTAAGGGTGGCGGCAATCTTAAAGGGGGCGCCGGCTTGGATGGCTTTAATACCCCCATGGGTCGGGGCGACGACGATGTCTTTGCCGCTAGAAGCGGAAATATAGCCCAGGACGTTTTTGGGGACGGCGTTGACCTCAATGGTAGCGTTGGGGTTGGCGACGTATTTGTAGAAGGCGACGGCCGGGGCGCCAGAAGGTGTGGCCATCACAAGGCTGCAGTTAGGCCAAGACACGCCATTATTGGCCTGGCATGCGGGCAGCAGGACGAGTAGGGGAAGGAGAATCAGTTTTCGTTTCATGTACATTACCTCAGATCATCGACAATCATACAGGCGTAACGTAAAATAATTCGTGATTATGGTCACGGAATTGTCGATTTTACGGTCACTAGATGCGAATGAATGTGGAAGGTTGCCTTTGATTGCCTTTAAAAAGGGCGAAATCTTATTTCACGAAGGCGATGAATGCCATGGTTTTTACGTTGTCCTTCAAGGACGTGTGCGCATCGTATCCTATACGCTTTCCGGCAGTGAAATCGTCTACAACGAAGTGGAGCGCGGCCATGGGTTTGGAAACAATCTGGTGTTTTCCTCCGATCCGACCTTTCGCGGGAATGTCATCGGCGATAGCGAAGGGATCATTTGCTTCGTGGACAGGGAAACCCTGACATCGTTGCTCCAAAGCAACAAAGGATTCCTAGAGGATTACCTGCGGATGCAAAGCGACTTTGGGAAAAGCCTCAACGGCAAACTAAAGCTAGCGACGATTGGCGGGGCTGAGGAACGGTTCATTTATTATTTGACCTTAAAACAAGGAAGAATCCGTTACCGGAGCATCGCGGCATTGGCAGATTCCTTGTTTATGAAACGGGAGACTTTGTCGCGGGTGATTCATGGCCTGGAGCGGGATGGCATCATCAAGATAAACGGAAAAGAAATTGTCTCGACGGTGAAGACCGACAAGGCTCATTAATAAATTGTATGCAACTTATAATTGGAAATTCTTTGCATATTAGGTCGTAACGGATAATCAAAAGTTTCGTCAATGTAAAATAGAGTGACCGTACGGGTGCGTATTCGCGCGTTCCTTGTTATTTAAAAAGCGATCATTGGTTCCCGGCGAACGAATATTCGCCTCAAAAGAGAAACAGGCACGAGAAAACACGTTAACTAAGCTAAAACACCAAAATTATGATTAGTAGTTTTTTGGTAGTAACAAAATGTGGATAAGTTTTTAGGAAACCTAGCCGTAAATAATGCAAATAAATTACAGAATATCGCTAATTAATTCGATAAAGACTATTGTTTCTTCCTATTACTTAACATAATGGACATTATGCGAAGTTATAGTTTTATCGCGTTTTTCCCACATTTCTGTGAAATGGCGAAATCTACTAAATTCGGGTAGTGCGAATAATGAAAACAACTTTTTATACGCTCCTTCTTCTCCTTTCTCGTTGTTTCGCCTTTTGGCGGGACGAAGGATCCGTTCCGCGAGACG
>JAILIV010000052.1 GCA_024695105.1 Bacilli bacterium | reverse complement strand
GTGGGGTCCATGCAACCCGACATCACCCCGCGTCCCACGGTGTATATGCCCCAGATGATTTCCTATATCGGGGAACTCATCGATAACGGGACCGCCTATGAGGCAAATAACGGGGACGTGTACTTCAAAGTCGAATCCATTCCCGACTATGGCGCTTTATCGGGCAACACCCCAGAGGCGTTAAACGCGGGCGCGCGCATTGAGGTCAACGATGGCAAGCGTTCTCCTCTGGACTTCGCCTTATGGAAGAAAACCGAAGAAGGGATCCGGTGGGAGACCCCGTGGAGCGAAGGTAGGCCTGGATGGCACACCGAGTGCTGCGTCATGATCAATTCCATCTTCAAAGACCAAGACGGCTTTATCGATATCCATGGCGGTGGCTTCGATTTGAAGTTCCCGCATCATGAGAACGAGATCGCCCAATCCAAAGCCCATAACCATAACGGTTTGGCCCGTTATTGGTTGCATAACGGATTTATCAACATCGATGAGCAGAAGATGTCGAAGTCTTTGGGCAACGTGATTCTGGCCAAAGACGTGGTGGCCGCCTATGGGGGCATGCCGTTCCGCCTTATGGTGCTCAACACCCATTACAGGGCTCCCTTGACTTTCACCGAGGCCACGATTGAAGAGGCGAAGACCAACTATGCGAAAATCTGCCAAACGGTGAAGTCCTTGGAAATCAAGTTACAGTTACAGGGCATCGATTTGGATTCTTGCGTTGGGGATGCGGAAGAGGCGTTCTTCAGCGAGCTGTGCAATGATCTGAATACACCCAACGCCATCAGCGTCCTTTACGCGGAGATCAAGAACGCGAATCAACTGCTTCGTGTTCGCGATATCGATTACGCCGCGCTTTCGTTATCCTATGGTCGCATCCGCGACTATCTTTCCACGTTGGGAATCCGTGCCGCCAAGACGGTGGTGGACGAGGAAGGAAAGGCTTTGTATGAGGCTTACGCCAAAGCCAAGCAAGAGAAGGATTTCGCCACATCCGACGTCATCCGCGGCAAGCTCATCGACAAAGGAATTTTCTAGAAGGAACCCTAATAGTTTGATTTTGGTGAAGAATTGCCGAGATTTTAAAGGAAAAACAGCGGTATAAATTAGAGGGTCGGAGGTATTCAAAAACGCGTTATGGCCGATTATTATGTTTATGGTAGGAACGCCGTTCGGGAATGCTTGCATTCAGGCAGCGCCAAGATCCTCTACGTTCGGGAGCGTTTTAACAAGGACGCACTGACGCTCGAAGCGAAACAACAGGCCATTGAAATCGTTTTGAAATCGGACGCGGAATTGGACCGCCTTGCCGAGAGCAAGCGCCATCAAGGGTTCGTCTGCCTTGCGCGGGCCCCGGAAATGGTTTCTTTGCGTTTATTGATCCAAAACGGGAAGGCCAAGGACAATCCTCTGATTCTCATCCTCGACGGCATCGAAGACCCCGTGAACCTCGGGGCCATCCTCCGTTCCGCAGACGCTTTTGGCGTGGACGGGGTCATCATCAAAAACACGGGGGGCGTCAGTTTGAACTCCACCGTCGCCAAGGTTTCCACCGGCGCGGTCGCCTACGTTCCCGTGTGTGGGGTGCCCAATCTTTCCCAAGCCATCTCCGAGCTAAAGGACGCGGGGTATTGGGTCGTTTCCAGCGACGGCTCCGCCACGATGGGTTACGACCAAGTCGATTACAAAGGCCCCATGGTCTTGGTGGTCGGCAGCGAGGGCTTTGGCATCTCGCGTCTTGTCCTGCAACGCAGCGACTTCATCGTTAAGATCCCCATGGTAGGGCACGTGAACTCCTTGAACGCTTCCGTGGCCACCGGCATCCTTTTGTCCCACATCGCACTTGCCCGCAACAAGTAATCGATAAAACCAAAATGCTTTCTTTCAATACGCGTAACGACGAGGAGCTTTTGCATTCCTCGCGAATGGGGGATTTCGCCGCGGAACAGGAGCTCACGGAACGGTATTTCCGTGGACGTTTCTCCGCGTGCAAATTGGCGTGCCCCGACGCCATGTCCCAGTTAGATGACTGGGAGCTTAACGATGCCCATTTCCATGCATTCGTGCAGGCCGTGACATCGTATCGCTTTCAGGGGGTGCACCTTTTCACCTATTACATCGATGTGCTCCGTAACGAATTGTTCGACGCCTTGGAGCGGAAGAGCAAAGAACGCGCCGCGATGACCTTCTATGACTTTGACGCACCGATGCTCGATGGGAAGGGAAATGAGTTCACGCTTTCGGACTC
>JAILIV010000033.1 GCA_024695105.1 Bacilli bacterium | reverse complement strand
AGAGGAAGAGGTTGGGGAACTCGAGGGGGTGACCGTCGAGCAAGAAGCCATCGCCATTAACGCGAGGGCAGATAAAAATAGGATCGGACGTTTCATAGCCCCATTATCGTCCACCCCCGAAGGAAGGTAAAGCGAAACTAGGCTTTGCCTAGGGAAAACTCGTGCGTTATTCCCTTACTGCGACTAATATAACCTCATGCCGATGATCCGTTCCGTGCTCGCCGCGGTGAAAAAAGCCGACGAAACCTTCGCCCTGATCGACCCAGGCGACGTGATTTGCCTCGGGGTTTCCGGGGGCAAGGATTCGCTTTGCCTCCTTTTGGCGTTGCAACGCTACGGGCTCTTCTCGAAAAAGGACTTCCGCATCGTCCCCGTCTGCTTGGACTTAGGCTTCCCGGGCTTTGACCCTTCCCCCGTGGCGGAGTATTGCAAGACCCTTGGCCTAGAGCTAAACGTCTCGGATTCCAAAGAGGTCTATCCCATCTTGCTGCGTAACACCAAACCCGGACACCACGTCCCCTGCTCCATCTGCTCGCGGATGAAGAAAGCCGCGATCAACGACGTGGCGAAGAAACTTGGCTGCAACAAGGTGGCCTTCGCCCACCACCGCGACGACGCCTTGGAAACCTTGCTGATGAACATGGTCCACGGGGGCTCCGTATCTACCTTTGAGCCGAAGATGCGGTTAGATCGCGCGGGCATCGATTTCATCCGCCCGCTGATATTCGCCAGCGAAGAGCAGCTCACCCAAATGGCGGAGGAAGAGGGACTGCCCGTTTTGGGCAAGGTCTGCCCCGCGGATGGCTATACCGAACGCCAATGGTGCAAAGACCAACTAAGCGCCCTTTACCAAGCCCGCCCCGAAGCGAAAGCCAACCTCGCCTCGATGCTTTATGACTTCGAGTCCTTCCGTCTCTACTTTGACCATGTGGAATACCCCAACCCCTATAACCCCCATTTGTCGTTAAAGCCACTGTTGTCCGCCAAAGACGCCATCGCCTATGCGACGCACGCCTTAGCCCATGGGCTTTCGCCTTTAAAGGAAGATGAGACCCACTACCTCATTCTTAAGGACCACAAGATCCGCGGATGCCTTTCCTATGTCTCCTCCCCGCACCGCATCGACGTGGAGGCACTGGAAAGCGACCTTGCCTTGGAAGAGACGCTTGCTGCCTTGTCCCACTTCGAAGAGCACGAAAGCCGCAAGGTGAACCCATTGCTGTTCGTTCTACGCTTTAACGCGGAAGAAATAGGTGAAAAAGCGGGGTATCACAAAGGTGAGTCCCCGTTCCAGGACTACTTCATAAAACGCATATCGCGTTAAGAATCCCATTTCCTATATACTTTGATACAACAAAATGAAAACCGGCCAATCGGCCGGCTTTCTTTCGCGATGACGCTACGATTAGAAGATGCGGTTTTCGCTGATGGGATCGAAGATGTGGGCTTTGCCGAAGTTGAAGGCAAGCTTCATCGTGTCGCCGATTTTGATCTCGTGGACGAGCGGGATCTTGGCGACCATGTCGATGCCACCGAAGTTGGAGTGGATGTAGTACTCGTGGCCAAGAAGCTCGGCGACGGCGACTTCCACTTCGTAGGAGACACTAGATTTGTGCTCGGCGGCGTCATGGATGTCTTCCGGACGGATGCCATAGCAGATGTCGTGCTCACCCTGAAGCGCGGCCTTGTCGGCTTCGAGCTTGTCCTGGGCGGCCTTGAGTTCGCCTTCGAGCTCGGCGTCTTTGCCACGGAGGCTGTTGACCTTCTCCTGGAGCTCTTTGACTTTGGCTTCGCCTTCCTCGATGGCCTTCTTGTAGAACTCATCGTGGGCCTTGACGAACTTGGGATCGAGCTTGATCTCGATGCCGTTGCTGAGGGTCACGGCGCCGGCGTTGTACTTGGCGAGCATGATGTTCATGGCCGGGGAGCCGATGAAGGTGGCGACGAAGAGGTTGGCGGGATCGTTGTAGATGTCGATCGGGCTGCCGATTTGCTGGATGTAGCCCTTCTTCATGACGACGATGCGGCTCGCCATGGTCATGGCCTCGGTCTGGTCGTGGGTGACGTAGATCGTGGTGGCGCCGAGGGATTCGTGGAGTTTGATGATCTCGGAACGCATCTGGACACGGAGCTTGGCGTCGAGGTTGGACAGAGGCTCGTCCATCAAGAACACTTTCGCGTTACGGACGATGGCGCGGCCCAAGGCGACACGCTGACGCTGACCACCGGAGAGGGCTTTCGGCTTACGGTCGAGGTATTCCTCGATCTGAAGGATGCGGGCGGCCTCACGGACGCGGCGGTCGATTTCCTCGCGGGGGAGGTGGCGGATCTTCAAACCGAAGGCCATGTTGTTGTACACGGTCATGTGCGGATACAAGGCGTAGGATTGGAACACCATGGCGATGTCGCGGTCCTTCGGGGTGCGGTCGTTGGAGTATTCGCCATCGATCCAGAGTTCGCCGCGGCTAATGTCTTCTAGACCGGCGATCATACGAAGGGTCGTGGATTTGCCGCAGCCAGACGGGCCGACGAAGACGATGAATTCCTTCTTCGCGATGTCGAGGTTGAAGTCAAAGACGGCCTGGACGTTGTTGTCGTAGATCTTGTCGACGTGGCGGAGGGAGACGTAGGCGAGGTCTTTCTCTTCCTCTTCGACGGGAGCTTCGGGCTGAACCGGCTCGGGTTCGGGCTGCGCCGGGGTCTCCGGTTCGAGTTTCTTCTTTTCGGGCATGTTATTTCCTCTTATGTTTTCCTAGGCGTGCCTAGGTTTGTTGGCATAAGTGTACTATGCGCGTAAGGGTTTGTCTTGTGCACAGTGCACAAATCGTTATAAGCGCCCACCGCTGAGGTCGAAATAGAGTTCCAAAAGCAACGCGTTATGGTAGTCGCGGATGTCCAAATTGGTCTTCGCGACGAAGGCGTTGAGCCGGTAATTGAAGGTATTCCTGTGAATAATCAATTTGTTCGCGGCGAGGCTTGCGTCCAGCCCACACCGTAAATACGCCCCTGCCGTAAGCATCAAGTCGCGGGGCACGTCGCGGAAAAGACGCACCAGCGGCCCAAAGGAAGAGAAATCCCCAAAGGAAATCTCCCGCATGATGACGTCGGTGGGATAAGAGCATTGGTTTGGCATATAACGCAAAGCGTTACGGAGCAACTTCTCCTCGAAGGAAGTGCGCTGATGGCAGCAAAGCAAGGCGATGGATACGCCAAGGTCATCGTGAAGAAGCGGCAACACGTCGTCTAAACTGGCCGCGAGTTTGGCATCGGCCAAAAACTCGCCGCTAGAGGCATCCGAAAACGTCACCGTCTCAGGGGCTACCCCCGCCTCTTCTAGGGATGCGAGGAAATAATCCTTTTGGATCGGGGCGCTAGTCAAAAACAGAAAACGCTTTTCCATGGATCAAATGGCGAGAAGGAAGCACTCAAAGGGGCGAAGCGTGAAGACGTGGTCGATGAGCAACACGTCCCCATAGTTATGCAGGATGACGTCTTTGGGCATCCAATAGAAGGAGAAATAGGTGACGTAAGGACGCATGGAGGCGATCAAGATCAGTTTATCGTCGCCTTTTTCATGCATATACGACAAGACGTCGGGATGGTTATGGTCCACGATGGTGAACGTCCCATTACGGATCAAATCGCTCACCCAAGGCTCCCTGCGCTTCAAAATCGCGTATTGGGCGAAGTTAAGGATCGACCAAGGGTCGGACATTTGCTGTTGCACGTTGACCCCTTCCTTGTAGTTGGGGTTGACGGGATCGGTCTTGGGCGGAACGCTGGAGAACCCGGCGTAATCGACGTTATCCCATTGCATGGGGGTACGTGCGTTGATGCGGGAGCAACGGTTCAAATAGGCGACGATTTGCTCATCGCTATAGCCTCTGGCCCGAAGGTAGCCGGTCTCGTTTTTGTTGCCGACGTCAGAGAAGAATTCCTCGGGTTTCGAGAAATTGACGTTACTCATGCCGATTTCCTCGCCGTTATAGATAAACGGCGTGCCATAAAGGAATAGCCCCGCGGCCAAAAGCGCCTTGGCCGATTCGGCGCGATACTCCACGGACCCATATTGGCTTAGGACGCGGGGATGGTCGTGGTTGCACCAATAGAAAGGCATGTCCGCCTTTTGGTGGCATACTCTCCACCACCGCTCCAAGGAATCCTTCATCGCGATGACGTCGGTGCGGATGTCCTCTTGTTTCTTGTCGATGGAGCCATACGCCCCATTGCACCAGGCTGTGTCGAAGTTGAACACCATGTTGATGGAGCCGTTCTCCCTGTCGCAATAACGTAATGCTTCCTCCGGGGAGACGCCGCCACCCACTTCCCCCACGGTCAGGCAGGGATAATGGGAGAGCACCTCGCGTTTGAATTCGTCGAGATACCCATAGAGTTCTTCGCGGTTGGAGAATCGGCTTGGGTCATAGGCAAAGCCTTTCTCGTCCACGGGAAGCGGGGAGTCTGCGAAGGAAGTGTCTTTGGCTAGATGCGCCAAAGCGTCCAGGCGGAAGCCATCCACGCCCATGTCAAGGTAATGCCGGGCGATCTCGTAATAACGTTGCCTTAGTTCGGGGTTGGACCAATCCACGTCGGGCATCTTCTCCGAGAAGATATGCAGATAGAAATCATCCGTCCCTTCGACCTGCTTCCACGCGGAAGTCGAAAAGAACCCTTTCCAGTTGTTGGGCGGAAGAAGCTTATCCCCTTCCTTCTTGCCCTTGCGGAAGAAATAGTAGCCACGTTCCTTGGAAGAAGGATCCTGCAAAGCCTTTTGGAACCACGGGTGTTCGTCCGACGTATGGTTCAAGACGAAGTCAATGATGATGCGGATGCCCCGTTGATGGGCTTGCTCGACCAAGTTCTTGAAGTCTTCGTTGGTCCCGTATTGCGGATTGATTTGGTAGTAATCGGAAACGTCGTAGCCGTTATCGTCCATGGGCGAGGCGAAAAGAGGGCATATCCACAATAGGTTCACCCCAAGCTCGGCCAGATAGTCGAGTTTGGAGATGATGCCCGGAATATCGCCCACCCCGTCTCCGTTACTGTCCTTAAACGTCGACGGGTAGATGATGTAGCCGACCGAATCGGCCCAAAACGGTTCCGCGTTACCCATAATTTGATTATGTTCTTCCCAAGGCGAAAAAGAAAGGCGTGGCGCTACTTTTTTGCCACTTCTGACCAATGAAAACCCTTACATTTGCCTTTATGCGGGGATTATGTCTCGAAATAGTGGCGATTAGGGCAAGGCGTCGAGTTCTTTGGTGATGGCGTCTTTGTCCAAATTCCGCCCGATGAAGACGATTTTGCAGAAACGGTCCAAATAGGTGGGATCGTACACTTTGGCGTAAACGGGATCTTCCTCCGCGCGTTCCATCATCTCTTGCTTGGTGTGGTCGGAGGAGAACCACCGCCCTAACGGAGAGATGGAGATTTGGCTCCCGGCGGTCTCATACACCGACACTTCCTTGGGGGTTTTAGAGAAATAAACCAGCCCCTTGCTACGGAAGATCGTATGGTTATTCGTCTGTGCCCATTCCACGAAGGCGTCTTTGTCCAAGGCGGGACGGCGGAAATAGGAAAACGTCTCGATGCCGTATTCGTCCTCGTCATCATCCTCGTCATGGTGATGGTGATGGTGCTCTTCCTCGTTCTCGGGCTTGATGTGCTCCAGCTCTTCGCTCCAACCCGGGGAAGCATACGTCGCCTCGAGGTCAAAGACATGGACGTCCATGATCTTCTCTAGCGGGATATCGCAATAGGAGACGGGGATGATTTCCGCCCGGGTCTGGATGGCGCGGATGGCTTTCGTCACCACCGCGAGCTCTTCTTTGCTAAGCGTTTCGGCTTTGTTCAGCAACACGATGTCGCAAAACTCCAGTTGCTCATAGATCAGCGACTCGATGCCCCGCCCATCCTCGGTCTTCTCCGTGAGGTATCGGCCATAAGCGAACTCTTCCTTTAGGCGCAACCCATCGGCGACGGTGATGACCGCGTCGACGTAATAAGGCATCGGTTCGCCTTTTTCTTTGCATAGATTAGGGTAATAGGAAAGCGTTTCCGCGATGGGAAGGGGCTCGCATACCCCACTGGCCTCGATGAGGATGTGGTCGAACTTGCCCGAATCCACTAGCCCCGCGACCTGGTCAAGCAAATCCTCGCGCAGCGTGCAGCAGATGCACCCGTTTTGCAAAGCGACCAAGCTCTGATCCTGAGAGGACACGACGCCCCCTGCCGCGATTAAGTCGGCATCGATGTTGACTTCGCCGATGTCGTTGACGATGACCGCCACCTTATAGCCGGAAGCGTTGCGCAGCACGTGGTTGATCAGCGTCGTCTTTCCTGAGCCAAGGTAGCCCGTGACGAGTGTAATGGGAATGGGTTTCATAGGTTTTGCCTCTTTCGGCAAGAATGATAGACCCTTCCCGCGCGCTTTGCCATGCGCATGGACGAAAAGGGCCCAAAACGGCGCTGCGTGAACCTTCGGTGCGCTTCGGTGCAATCTAGGAATCCATCGGAAAAATCAAAAAACGACGATGTAATCCACGCCGTTTATACGTAATCAAAAAAGGGCCGAAGCCCTTCTTCTTAAATGAACAGGAATCCCAAGAAATAGAGGATTGGGACCGAGAAGCCTAAGCCTAACCCAACGTAGAAGATCCACGTTAAGGCGATGCCTCCCATCACCCCCAAAACGATGTAGGTGACCGGGGTGATCATCAGCACGATGGCCGAGAAGGCAAGGCCGAAGCTTTTGCGGCCTCTAATGGCCCCACTGAACGCGATCGCGGCGAATATGACATCGATGATACCCGAGACGAAGCTCACGAAGTAGGCGACGTTATTGTAGTTGGCGAAGGTGTTCTGCCAGCCAACGGCGTTGAGCCCCTTAATGCCATCGATGATCTGAGGGATGCCATTGAGGGCCATGAAGATGCCCGCGATGATCAAGAAGACTCTACCAAGTACTTTCATAGATGCACGTATCTCCTTTCCGCAGGAAATATTACGCCTAATCCCACGGTATTCAATTGAAAAGGCCCAGCGTTTCCGCTAGGCCAAGACGTTATGCTTCGTGCTTCTTTTTCTTCTTGGTCACGAAGTAGGCGACGCCGATCGAACCTACCCCTACTAGACCCGCCGCAAGGACGATCCAAAGGGCAAGGGTGAGCGGAGACTCATCCTGACGGGGAGCGCCAGGGATAACCTGAGCGCTAGAACCGCCGGCGGCCTTTGCGGCGACCGCGCTATGTTTGGCTGCGGCAGTTATGGAATTACTCGTGCTCCCAGAATAAGAGGTATCGCCGTTGGCGAAATCGTTTATCGTGTAACTACTCATTCCAGTTCCGCCCGCGGGATAGAAATTATCATTATATTGATCGAACGCCCCGTATCCATTTAAAGCACTGCTGGAACACGTGTGAATTCCGCAAAGGGCAATCGCGGCAAACAAAGCGTCCGTTTCCGCCAAGCCGCCAATGAACGAAAAATTATCTTGTTCCCACGTTGACGGGCAATAAAAAACTTTTAAACCCGAACTCGAAGTCAACCGTGTGTAAAACTGTGAAACCGAATCTCCTCGCCTAACATTAATGCCATTTGCATCGTTAAACCTTGCATTATCAATATCGAAATAGTCGTAACGCCGAGGACAATTAGAAAGGCCCGAAATGCTTTCGTTCGTATTGTAATAAGTGCCACTGGCGTCCACCGTCGCGTCCCCACCATTATCTCCCCAAAGTTTTAAACTAATCACCGCATCTTCTTTGTAATAAACAGTGTCTGGACCACCATCATATCCAATGAAAATCCGTGTTTTCCCATTGGGGATGACAGTCTGGGTATTGGACATCCAAATAGCGGTAAAGGTTCGCGTCCCAGAAAGATAATACGTAGATGACGCCCGATTCACGAACCCATTGCTTTCATCTTTCCAACCCATAAAGGTATAGCCATAACGCGTCGGCGCTCCAGGCAAAGTGAAGTTTGCGTTCTTTTTTTGTTCTTCGTCCACGGTTCTGCCTGCGGGCATGTCAGAACCACCGTTCAAGTCGTAATGAACAAAATAGCCAACATGCTCTAAAGAATATGTAAAAAATTTGATGTCTCGATTTTTGTAATCCTTGGAATCGTACCAATTCGTTCCTGTGTATGCGTGGGAGAAGTTCGTCAGATGGTAGATGTATCCCCTGGTGAACGTGCCACCGCCATTAATCGTCAAAGCTTGGTCCAAGTTATATGTTCCCCTTGTTGGTAGCCAGCGGACGTCACCCTCGTAAAAAGTAAATGCAATACTCGTACGACCAGTTACTTCATAATCTGCAACGCCATTCCAATAAGAACTGCCGACTATAGTCGTTCCAGACGCAGGAATATATTTTGAAGTGTTCGCCGAAATAGAAGCCTTAACATACCCAGGCGAATAATCCTTGTCTGCAATGCCGGTAAAAATATCGCCACCAAAGGTCTTGTACATGTAAATACGAAAAGCAGCGCTCGTGACAGCCTCTGCCTTCGTCTCCACCACTTCGTTTTCTTGGCTAGCAACGCCAACGCTAACCGCGGCCCCTGCGCCTAGAAGCATCGTGAAGCCCGCCAAGGCCATCATCACCTTGGTGCGTACGTTTTGAAGCAATTTCGAAAAGAACATGGTCTATCTACCTCCTTTTCGTGTCGAATGGGATTGGTGTCCCGAAAGCATATAAGACGCGCCTAAAACCACGACGAAAGACTCTCTAGAAGAGCCTTTGATCCATTCGTTTTGAAAGCGCGCGCGTAAGTCCATATGGCAAAACACCCAGTTCGGGGTTAGCCACATACTACATGACGCGCATTATTGTTGCAAGCGGTTTCAAAAATGTTTCGTAAGCGTTTACATTGTAGTAATCACCGAAATAATTCCGTTTGCATCGTTATTTATCTGTTGCATCAATTTCCTCTAACATCTCCAACATTTGGGTCATCAGTTGGTATTTCCTTGGCAAACCCTGCCCCATCATCCGGCGCAAGTCCAGGTTATGGCGGAGGTCGGCGATCTTCACTTTGCGGGCAATCCTATTCCCCGATAAGGCCTTGCAATATTCCTCATAAGGCACGCCTTCCTTATGGGTCAATAGG
>JAILIV010000014.1 GCA_024695105.1 Bacilli bacterium | reverse complement strand
TCCGAGCGAAGAATGCGTCGGCGGGGATATCCGTCGCGTTGCCCCCGAGCTGATCGACGATGGTTTCGGCCAAGGCTTTCCGCTTCGCGTTATCGCTGGGATCGTCGCTTTTTATTCCGGTGCGGGTCGTCTTGTATTGCTTGAGGTCTTTGTAGGCCCTCGCCCCACCTGAATACTCCAAGCTCCCGTCATCATAGGAAGCGAAGTTCGGATGCGACGCGTCGAGGATCAGCCGTTTGGAGGAGGCGACATAGGCCTTCCGCCACTCCACGATCGCCCCCTGTCCCACTTCGACGTAATCGTATTCGTAGGAGCAATACACTTCGCTTTCGGGGAAGGCGGAGCAATCGTCGCTGACGCGCATCGTCAAAACGTAGTTGGGGTCGTTCTTGGCGAAATCGTAGTCTAGGCCCATGTGGGCGTAGAACTTTTGTTCCCTCGTCAGCCCTTCCGGGTCGGTATAGAAGACGTGCATGCCACATTCCGCGGTGATGAAGTCATTCGAATCGATGGAGATGTAAATGCCGATTTCGGCGGAGTAGCGCTGCGTGAAGTTCTCGTATTCGCCGGTGGAGAAGTCGTAGGTGAATTCCCCGGTGACGGTCGCGGCATATGTGGTGCCTAAGGCATAGCCATCCCCGGTCGCGTCATATAGTTGCTTCAGGAATTGGAATTGGACCAAAGGCGGCTCGTTGTAGGCGATGTCGGGGGTATTCACCTCGCGGGTTTCGTCAAACTGACGGTAAAGCTCCTGAACCCCCTGGGCCTCCGAAATGGCCCGAAGCGGGGAGGCCTTCCGCTTTTGTTGCGCCTTTTGTTCGCGCAGGCTCTTGTCGACGCCTTTCAACGCGAAAGTGACTTTCTCCTTGGCGGTGGTGGGCAACGGATCGTTTCCCCCTACCCCGCAGGAAGCAAGGCACGATAGGCCCAAGACGAACGGAAGAAGAAAGCGCGCTTTTTTCATGATGGATACCTCACCGTTCATTATACACGCTGCGAGCATGCGCCTGCATGATAATCGCTCCCATATTCGGCTCCTTGGGGAAATAAGCGCTTTTGCCTGGCGGGAAACGGGCGTTTGCAAAAAGGCCTAGCCACGGGGGCCAAGCCTAAATGTCAGATATGGGACAAGGTATATAAGAACCGTCTATTCCTCGATATCGCGGGTTGCGACAAGGTCGATTCCCGTGCCGGCGATATTCTTGATAACCACGTCGCCGATATGCACGGGCGGAAGGATCTCCACCGCGTTGACCTCGTCCATCGCGGGCGAAACTTTGTCCTTCGGGATGGGCAAGGCGGTCTTCACGGGGCAGACGCGGAAGAGTTTGCCACGGCACTTCACGGTGCTGGTAAGCGTACGCCTAGGGTCGGTGACCTCCTGCTTGGCGTAGGCGGCCCCGCGGGGGCAGGCGTTGCCGGTGACGTTGAGTTCGCCGTCGATATGCAGCGCGCAGCCGCGCGGGCAGATGATGCAAGTCAAATCGCGTGCCATGTTACTTTACCTCCTTGGCCACCAGGGAAACGGTAAGCGGCCCCTCCCCTTGAAGCGACGCTTTGTCCAAAGAGACGATTTCCATTTCCGAGGGGATGATCGCGGGCTTATACATCCGCTTGATCAGGGTCTCCCCGATCCTATATTCGACGTAGACCTCTTTGGCGGGACGGCGGACGCGGAACTTAATCGCGACTTTGCCGTCTGCGTTATGAAGGTCGATGCAGGCGGGGACGACGTAACCGACGCCATTGCCCGCTTGGGTGTAAAGCACATCCTCATGGCGAGGCAATCGCCCCTGGAGGTAAGCGGCGGCGGATTTGCCGGCTTGATGGCCTTCTTCCACGACATAGTCGACCAAGTCATGGACATGGAGGACGTTGCCGCAGCTGAACACGCCGTCTAACTCCGTCTCCATGTGCTCGTTGACCTTGCTACCCCTGGTGGGGCTAATGGGGACGCCGATCTTGTCGAGCAAGTCGTTATTGGGCACCAAACCCACGGAAAGAAGCAACGTGTCGACGTCGAAGCGCTTCTCCGTCCCAGGGATCGGTTTCAGGCTGCCGTCGACCTGGGAAATCTCGATGGCTTCCAGCTTTCCTTTGCCGATGACTTTGGTGACGGTGTGGCTAAGGTATAAGGGAATGCCGAAGTCGATGAGGCATTGTTGGATGTTGCGGTTCAGCCCATTGCTATAGGGCATGAGCTCGGCCACGCCAAGCACCTGGGCGCCTTCTAAGGTCATGCGCCTGGCCATGATGAGGCCGATGTCGCCCGAACCCAAGATGAACACTTTCTTGCCGACGAGGTAGCCGTATTCGTTGAGGTAAAGCTGGGCTTGGCCGGCGGTGATGACGCCGCTAGGACGCTCACCGGGGATGCCGATGGAGCCGGCGCTACGCTCGTAGCAACCCGTGGCCAAGACGATGGACTTCGCCTCGATGACTCCCGCCCCTTCCGGGCTTACGTAGGTGACGGTCTTGTCTTTGGAAATCGCGGTGACGTTGGCGTTAAGTTTCACCTCGATGCCCCGCTTTTGCACCTCCACCACGAAACGGGTGAGGAACTCGGGGCCGGTGAGCTCTTCCTTAAAGTACTGTAAGCCAAAGCCGTTATGGATGCATTGGTTCAGGATGCCCCCAAGATAAGGGGAACGCTCCAAGATGACGATGTCTTTCACGCCCTCGTCGTAGGCGCTGATGGCGGCGGCCATGCCAGCCGACCCACCACCGATGATCACCAAATCGCGGGTAGCCATCATTTGCTCTCCTTGCGCAGGATGTTGCTCCCCGCGCGGTCATACAAGACCTCTAGCGGCGAAACGCCGAGCTTCTTGGCCAAAAGAAGCAATACCTTGGGTTGGCAGAAGCCGCCTTGGCATTTGCCAAATCCCGCCCTCGTGCGCTTTTTGACCGCCTTGATCGTGAGGCAAGGGAGGGAACGGGACAAGACGTCCTCGATCTCCCCCAAAGTCACTTTCTCGCAATTGCAGATAACCTCGCCAAAATGCGGGTTTTGCTCCACCAAGGCTTCCTTTTGCTCCTCAGTGAGCGCGGAGAAACGGACGTACTTCTTCACGCAGGGCTGATAGTTCGCCTTGGGGACGAGCGGAATCAGCGGACGGACCAACTCCTCCACCACGTAGCGGCCGATGGCGGGGGAAGACACCAAACCAGGCGATTCGATGCCCGCGCAGAGAATGAAGTTCGGCGCGGTTTTCGCCGGCTCGATGATGAAGTCGTGGGTCGAAGGGGTCGCGCGGACACCCGCGAAGACGCGGATTTGCTCGCGGAACGGGATATTGGGCACCATGAGGCTGGCTTGCGCTTTGACGTTAGATAGCGTCTCCGAATCGGTGGAATGGTCGTCTTTGTCCTCCACCCATTCCGAGGAGGGGCCCACCAGATAGTTGCCCGAGGTCGTATGGGTGACCAAGACGCCTTTGCCCTTTTCGCTAGGAAGCGGGAAAAGGACGTGGTTGACGAGCCCTGGCGCATAATGGTCCAAGACGTAATACTCGCCTTTGCGCGGATTGACGGTCCAATCGACGGGTTCGACCATCTTGGTGACCTCTTCCGATTTGACGCCGGCGGCGTTAATGACGATTTTGGCTTCGCGCTGCCCTTTGTTGGTCTTCAAAACAAAGGAACCGTCGCGCTTTTCGATGGCGAGGACTTCTTCGCCAAGGCTAAGTTTCACGCCGTTATCCAACGCGTTTTCAAACGCATGGGCGACGAGGGTAAACGGATTGACGATGCCAGCGGTTGGGCAAAGAAGCGCGCCTTTGACGTCGGGGCTGACGTTAGGCTCCAATCGCAGCACTTCCGCGCGGGAAAGAAGGCGCGTGACCACCCCGTTATCCTTGCCACGTTGCTCGAGTTCCTTTAAGGTTTGCAGTTGCTTCTCCTCGGTGGCGAGGGTCATCGAGCCGCATTGCTCGAACTCGACGTCAAGTTCCTCGCAGACGCTTGGGAAAAGGGCGTTGCCTTCCACGTTGAAGCGGGCTTTTTTCGTCCCGGGGACGGGATCGTATCCGGAATGGACGATGGCGGAGTTGGCCATCGAGGTCGCGTCCCCTACGTCATTCTCCTTTTCAAGGACCAAGACGTTCAGTTGGTAACGCGACAGGTTGCGGGCGATGAAAGCGCCGATGGCGCCTCCCCCAATGATAATGATGTCTTCCATATGTGCGTACATCATAGCACAACGCGCATGCAAACATATATGCTACTCTTATGCAAAGGAGGAAGCGCCCATGAAACTGACCCTGCACGCCGAGAGTTTGGAGGAGGTCTTGTCCACGATGGACGAGTGCCAGCTCGCGGACTCTTTCCTTAACGATGGCTTCTTCGCCTTCTCCCCGAAGGAACTGGAAGACATCGGGAGATCCATCCAAAAAGGCAAAAAGCCCGAGCAAGCCTACCGCGACTACCTTTTGGGGCAACTCGAGGACGAGGGCAAAGAGGCGTTTTCCCAGGTTCAGGTTGGGTTTGGGCTAGAGGAGTTCGCCCCGCTTGACCCGCTTCCTTACGTGACCGATCCCTACTACCAACGCGTCATGGGCGCCATCAAAGGGAGGAAACGCTTTGGGGATTGGGTCTATGAAGAGAAGCGTTACCTCCCCTACCAGCTATTCGTCTTTGACAAAGTGAGGCAAAGCGAGCTTATCCCCACGGTCCGGTATAGCCCCGTCGGTTATTTCGAAAAAGGGTTCGCCTACCCCGCCTTATCCCAGAACGGACGGGTCTACATGTCCCTAATCCCCCACGAGATGAACACGATGGAGGAAGCGATCCAAAAAGCAAGCGGCCACGTCTGCACGATGGGACTAGGCATGGGGTATTTCGCCTTTAGGACCAGCCAAAAGGATAACGTCTCCAAGGTCACCGTCCTAGAACGGGACAAAGACGTCATCGCGTTGTTCAAAAACGTCTTCCTGCCCCTATTCGACCACCCCGAGAAAATCGAGGTCATCCAAATCGAAGACGCGCTTACCTATGCTCCTAAGCAACCCTTTGACTACCTTTTCGCCGACCTCCATCACGACGCGGTCGACGGGTTATTACCCTACTTACAAATCCTTCGGTTAGAAGGGTTTGCCAAGCAAAAGGACGTCTGGATCGAGAAAGCGATCTTGGAGTATTTCCGCCGTCACCTTCTCGCCCTGATTGAGGAAGAGGCTAACGGGTATAAGGACGAAGATTACAAAAACCCGTCCAACGAATCCGAAGAGGTCCTAAGCGCGCTTCATTTCCATCTGAAAAACGCGCCCATCCCCGACGTGGACGCGCTATTGTCCCTGCTCACCGATGAGTCGCTTCGACGCATCGGGAAGGAAATGAAACTGCCACGTTAAAAGAGCGAACATCCCGATTCAATGAACCACCGTTTTTACTAAATCTTTGCTAGTTTTTTTATCTTTTCGATTCCGCAATTTGTCCCCTGTTCTCATCTTCTTTAAAGGCAAAAAAACTTCCTTTAAAATGGAGAAAACCACGCGCTCTCAAGATAAGGAAGAACGCTTCGCTTCGATGCGCGAAGTGACGTCGTCAATAATATCGGAAACGCCTTTTGAGACAAACGAATAATAGAAATAGGAAGAGGAACTCAAAGCGCTCTTCTGCTCGATGCGCAACTTCCCTTCCTCAAACACCAACATCTCGTGGTAATTGGGTCCCGCGGTGCTATGGGAATCCAAGACCCGATAACGGATATGTTTTCCTTGGGGAACGTCAAAGGATCCGATTGGTTCAAACGGGGATAGCCCAAGTATCGCGTCCCTTATTTCCCAGTCTTCGTCTTGGATCGACTCATTCTCTGGACAAGAAGAGGAATAGACGGTCGTCTGCACGACGTCATAGGTCTGTTGGAAGAATAGCTCGGGCGTCTTCACTTTCTCCGCTTCGCTGGCGTTAGGAAAGCAACCCTGCAACAAAAGGACCAACGAAGCAAAGGCAACTAGGCGCATGCGCCTACTCCAATTTGTTGCCGCAACTGGGGCAATACTTATCCCCAGGGTTCAGTTTTTGCCCGCATTTGGGGCAGAAGGCGGCACCCCCTTGCGGAAGGGAGGGGGTGGACTTCGGCTCGGGTTCGGGTTCGGGCTGGGCGTCGAAGTATTCGTCGCCCAAAACGTTCATCGGCTCCCCACGGTACCCCAAAACCTTCTCGACATGGTCGCACATGAGTTTGTCATAGGCTTTATAACGCGCGCCGAAGAGCTGGGCGATGGTGAAACGGACCTGGACCGCCGTCCCTTCCCCGCGCTTGGCGAAATGGATATGGACCGCCCCACCGTTCATGTTGAACTTGAACGAAAAGCCGATGCCGAAGGTGATCAGCTTGTTGGGGATGATCGTGGGTTCCTTGCGGAAGGGTTCCTGCCGAAGGATCTTGTAATAGGCGTCGAAGACGGTTTTGACGTCCCCTTTGTAGTAATGGAATAAATCTCTGCGCATAAGGTACCTCTTTGCGCCATTGTAGCACCTCTTTCACGGCAGTCAGGACAGAATCCACGCCAAGCGCGGGAAGGTGGACGAAAAAAGGCAACCACCAAGGGTTGCCCTTCGCTATTTAGGGATTAGCGGCGTCCGCCATGGGGCTTGCCGCCGTGTCCGCCACGGTCACCGCGGGGTCCATGCCCGTGGTCGTTATGGCCGCCACGGGGCTTGGCGGGGCGCTCGGGGCGCTCCACGTAGCCTTCCGGCTTGTCCTCGAACTCGCGGTGGGACACTTTGACCTTACCCATCTCGAGGCCGATGACGACGACTTTGAGGGTGTCGCCGACGGAGACGACGTCGTTGGCGTTGTCCACATAGTCCCATTTCAGGCGGGAGACGTGGCAAAGGCCGTCGGTGTCGCCAAAGAGGTTGACGAAGGCGCCATAGTCCTCCACGCGGGTGACGGTGCCCTCGTAGATCTCGCCGACCTGGGCCTCTTTGGTGATCTCGTCGATCATGGCCTTGGCCTTGGCGATCATCTCTTGGTTGTGATGGTAGATGGTGATGGTGCCATCGTCGGCGACGTCGATCGCGGCGTTGTCGCAGTCGCGGATCATGCCTTGGATGGTCTCGCCGCCTTTGCCGATCACGTCGCGGATCTTGGACGGATCGATCTTGAAGGTGATCATCTTGGGCGCGTACTTGGAAACCTCGGGACGCGGCTCGGGGATGGCTTTGGCGATGGCTTCGCGGATCTCGGCGCGGGCGCGGTTGGCCTGGGCGAGGGCTTCTTGGAGCACCTCACGGGTGACGCCGTGGATCTTGATGTCCATCTGAAGGGCGGTGAGGCCTTTCGCGGTGCCGGCGCACTTGAAGTCCATGTCGCCGAAGTGGTCTTCCAAACCTTGGATGTCGGTGAGGATGGTGTACGGATGCTTGCCATCTAGCGGGCCGGAGCTGATCAAGCCCATGGCGATGCCGGAGACGATGCCTTTGATGGGCACGCCGGCCGCCATCAAGGACATGCAGTTGGCGCAGATGGAGGCTTGGGAGGACGAACCATTCGACTCGACGACGTCGGCGACGCAACGGATGGTGTACGGGAATTCGGACTCGGAGGGAAGCACGTAGCTAAGGGCGCGCTCGCCGAGTTTGCCATGGCCGATCTCGCGGCGTCCGGGGGCGCCCATACGGCCGATCTCGCCCACGGAGAAGGGCGGGAAGTTGTAATGGTGCATGAAGCGGCGCTCGGTCTCGGCGGTGAGGTTGTCGATGAGCTGCTTGTCGCTTAAGGGACCGAGGGTCGTGGTGCCGATGACCTGAGTCTGGCCACGGGTGAACATGGCAGAGCCATGGGCGCGGGGCAGGAGGTCGACCTGGCAATCCAAAGGACGGATCTCGTCGACCTTGCGGCCGTCGGGACGGATCTTCTCGTCGGTGATGAGACGGCGCACTTCGGCGGCGACCATGCCTTCGAGGATGTCGTTGACCATGAGCATGGACATCTTGTAGTCGTGCTCGTCCTCGTATTCGCGCTTCTCGTAATCGTCGAGGATCTCTTTCTTCAAGGCGTCGACGGCGTCTTGGCGCTCGAGCTTATCGAAGATGGAGATGGCCTTGACCAAACGGGCGCCGATGCGGGACTCGATGTCGGCCTTGACCTTCGGGTCGGGTGCGTAAAGCTGGATTTCGCGCTTGGCTTTGCCGATCTCGGCGATGATGTTCTGCTGGAAGGCGCAGAGTTCCTTGATGGCCTCATGGCCGAACATGATGGCGTCGAGCATCTCCTCTTCGGGGACTTCGGCTGCGCCGGCCTCGACCATCATGATGGCGTCTTGGGTGCCGGCCACGGCCAGGTCGATGTCCGAAACGGCGCGCTGCTCTTCGGTCGGATCGATGACGAGCTTGCCGTCCACGCGTCCGACGTAGACGCCGGCGACGGGGCCGTCAAAGGGGATGTCGGAGGTGCAAAGGGCCAAGGAGGCGCCGAGCATGCCGGTCATCTCGGGGGTGTTGTCGCGGTCCACGGACATGACGGTGGCCACGATTTGGACCTCGTTGCGGAAGCCATCCTCGAATAGCGGGCGGATGGGGCGGTCAATCAGACGCGCGGCCAAGGTGGCGTGCTCGCCCGCCCTGCCCTCGCGACGGAGGAAGGAGCCGGGGATTTTACCCACGGCGTAGGATTTCTCTTCGTAGTTGACGGTGAGGGGGAAGAAGTCGCCCTCTTTGGGTTCGTCGGCGCAGCAAGCGGTCGAAAGGACCACGGTGTCGCCGAAACGGACGAAGGCCGAGCCGTCGGCCTGCTTTGCGATTTCGCCAAACTCGACGCTGAGCTTGCGTCCGGCGAATTCGGTTTCAAATACCTTTTTCATTCGTTTCTCTCTTTCTTATTTGCAACGCCGCTATCGTACGCCCTTTCGCGTGCGTTGGGAAGCGCAAAATGCGCATGTGCATAAAGCGACGGAAACGGCTACAATGGGAAACATGCGGAAACACCTTCCTTGGATCGACCTGGCCTTCGACGCGACGATTCTTTTCCTTGCCGCCTTCTCCGCCACGTGGATGGCCATGGGCAATAACGGCATACTCGCGGAGGCGGGCATCGGATTCTTAAAGTATTTCACCGTACAATCGAACATTTTGCTCGGCGTCGTGGCTGGCATTTCCCTCCCCTTCGATATTTTGTTGCTTACCAAACAAAGAAAGGCTTCCCCGCTGCCTCTACGCATCGCCTACCTCTCCGCGATGGTGGGCACGTCGCTGACGTTTTTGGTCACCATGAGCTTCCTTGGGCCGATGATGGGGTATGGGACGATGTTCCAAGATTCGCTGCTTTTCATGCACCTGATCATCCCCCTGCTTGGCATCGCCAGAGTGCTCTTTTTTGAGACCAACGAGGAGAAGCCCCGTTGGCAATGGGCCTTCTTCGGCGTCATCCACATGGGGCTATATGGCATCTACTACACCATCAACGTCGCCGTCCATAACGGCTATGGGCAATTGGAGTATGACTGGTACATGTTCGGGCAAAGCGGCTTGGCCATCGGGCTAGGCATCTTCGTATGCTTGCTTTGCTTGGTGTTCTTCGCAAGCTTTGGCTTAGTCAAACTGCAGGCCCTGATCCTTGCCAAACGGAGGTAACCATGTCGATCCTCGACGCCTATGACCCCAAAGGGGAACCCCTTATTTCCCCGCAGGACTTCTATCCCAAACAGGAGCCCCTTTGCGACACCGCGGTGGCTTGCTTTTCCCTTGCCGCCCACGAATACGTCCTATCCCATTACGAGCACACCCTTTTCTACCGCTTCCGTGCGACCGCGAATGGCGTCATGGACGTCTATTACCTACCCACCCTCCGCGTCTATTTCTACCTCTCCCCCGTCGGGGCGCCCGTGGCGGCGGGCTTCCTCCAGGAGGTGGCCCATTTCGCCGGGGCCAAGAAGTTCGTCTATTTCGGGTCCTGCGGGACGCTAGACCCCAATGCGAAAGGCAAATACCTCGTCCCCACTTCCTGCTACCGAGAAGAGGGGTTTTCCTACCATTACGCCCCACCTTCCGAATACATGGACATCACCCATCACGGCATCGTTTCTTCTTTCTTTAAGAAAGAAAACATCGATTATGCTGAAGGGAAAGGATGGACCACCGACGCGATCTATAACGAAACCAAGGCCAAGGTGGAAGCGCGGAGAAAAGAAGGCGTGATATGCGTCGACATGGAGGCAAGCGCCCTGCAAGCCATCTGCGATCACCTCGGGCTATCCTTCTACACCTTCTTCTTCAGCGCGGACGTACTCGAGGACTCCTGGGACGTGGGCGACCTTGGCGGAGACCGTGAGGCTAGGAGGCAAACCCAGGCCGCGGAAGTCGCCTTGAAACTCTCCCAATCCCTATAAGCGCAAAGAAAACGCCTTAGCCTTAACGACCCAAAAACCCATTTCAAAGCGATTTTGGCTTCTCGCACGCTCGCGCGCTTTGTTTTCAGGCTTTAAGTAAGGTATGGTATAGGTGTATGCGCATAAGGAGACGTAAATGAACAAATCACGCTTACTTGTCTTCTCGATGATCGGCTTGCTGGCCCTAACCGGCTGCGGCTCGAACGTCCCGAAGCCTTCCAATGAATCCTCGGATTCCACCCAATCGACCCAATCCCAAAGCCAAAGCGGCGCTTCGCTTGATTCGAGCGCAACAAGCGACGCCACTTCCCAAGGTGGGTCCCAAACCTCTTCCCAGAACCCCACTTCCAGCACGGGCGCCTCCTCTTCGGAGCATTCCTGGGAATCCGTCCAGATGCCCACGACGCAGGATATCGTCATCCTCTGCGCGAAGAACACCGGCTATACCCACATCTACACCTGGGTAGACGCCTCCACCCAGCTCACCGGCCAATGGCCGGGCACAAAGATGGACGACTTCGACGAGAACTGGTATTCCTACACCTTCCCCGCCCCGAAGGTCACCTCCTTCAACGTCATCTTCAATAACGGAAACGGCAGCCAAACCCCCGACATCACCGACGTCATCAACGGCATCGGCTACTACTGGTACACCAAGGCCGAAGGCCTCGTGAAGTCCGACCTCATGCCCGATCCTGGCGCCGCCGGCACCATCCAAACCGGCGAAGTCCAAACCATCGAAGGCCCTGGGTCCTATACCGGTGGCACCGATAATGCCGCCAGCTACACCGACTTCACCTTCTGGAAGAGTTATCCATCCAGCTATTGGAAGTGCATCAACAAATACAGTGGCTCGCGCAAAGACTTCCGTCAGGAATCCATCTATTTCGCGATCACCTCGCGCTTCTATAACGGCGACACCAGCAACGACGCCGAATGCTGGGACAACAAGAACAACCCCGCCTCCGACCCCGCCTGGCGCGGCGACTTCAAAGGCCTCATCCAGAAGATGGACTACATCAAGGCCCTTGGCTTCACGGCCATCTGGATCACCCCGATCGTGACCAACGCCTCGGGTTATGATTACCATGGCTACCACTCCATCGACTTCCGCTCCGTCGACCCGCGTCAATTAAGCGACGACGTGGACTTCCAGACCGTCATCAACGAAGCCCATAAGCGCGACATGAAAATCTGCCTCGACGTCGTGTTCAACCACACCGGCAACTTCGGCGACGAGACCCTCTTCCCGATGTTCATCAAGGATAAGACCGTCGATCCCGACGACATGCTCGGCTCCATGAAGCTGAACGTCAACGGCCCCCTCGCCAAAAAGTATCCCAACTACGGCGTCATGAACGGCGCCGCGCAATATAACGCCCGCATCGAGACCATGAAGTCCGCCGACGGCGACCCCGACGACATCTACCACCACTATGGCAACTTCTCCTGGGAGACCCAGGGCGAGCAAGTGGCCCAGATCGCCGGCGACTGCGTCGACCTTAACACCGAGAACCCCCGCGTCGCCGAATACCTGGTCGATTCCTATGGCCAGTTCATCCGCATGGGCGTCGACGCTTTCCGCATCGACACGATGAAGCACATCAACCGCCTCACCTTGAACAAATACTTCTTCCCCGCGCTTCGCGAATACGCGAAAAAATGCCGTGGCGACGACTACTTCTTCATGTTCGGCGAAGTCTGCGCCCGCGTCACCGAGCTTTATAACCATGGCATCCCCTGCCTTTCCCCGAGCTTCTACACCTGGGCGGAGGAAAAGAGCTACGCCTGGGGTGACAAGGAAACCAACTACGAATCCGCCGAGCAGGCCTACGAGGACTACAAGGAATCCGGCTCGGATACCCGCACCTCCAACAACGCCTACCTTAACGGCACCTCCTACCACGCCCCCGACCACAGCAAGTGGTCCGGCTCCTCGGTCATCGACTTCCGCATGCACCGTTCCTTCTCCGACGTGGACAAGTGCTATAACGACGCCGTCAACGACGACAAGAAGTTCAACGACGCCACCTACAACGTCGTCTACGTCGACTCCCACGACTACGCCCCCGAGCCCGACGAGCACTGCCGTCCCTCCTTCTCCGAGGTCGAATGGGCGGAACGTTTGAACCTCATGTTCACTTTCCGTGGCATCCCCTGCCTCTACTACGGCTCCGAGACCCGCTTCAAAGCCGGCTGCAAGATCGACGAAGGCCCGAACATTGCCTTAGAGAACTCTGGCCGCGCCTACTTTGGCGACGCCCTTGAAGGCGACGTCAACGTCACTGGCTTTGGCCAAGCCAATCCCAGCGGCACCGTCGCCGGCACCCTCGGTGGGGCGCTAGCCAAGCACATCCAGATCCTCAACCGCTGCCGTTTGTCTTGCCCCGCCCTCCAGATGGGCCAGTATAAGTCGGTCGGCAACCGCGCCTTCATCAAGCGCTACACCGCCAATGGCGTCGATAGCGTCGCCTGCGTCGTCATGAACGGCTCCGCGAGTTTCTCCGGGCTCCCCAGCGGCAACTACGTCGACCTCATCACCGGCGACACCAAGACCGGACCTTCCTTCTCCGCCAACGCCTCTGGCCAAGGCAACATCCGCATCTACGTCCTTAATGGCCAAAAGATCGGCGGAAGCAACTTCGCCAAGTAAGCAAGGCAAAACAAAAAGTCCCGAGCGATCGGGACTTTTTTTGTGTTTGGTTTATCCGATTACTTACGGATGCCAAGCTTCTTGATGAGCTCGGAATAACCCTCGGGGTTCGTGCGGTTGAGGTAATCCAGCAACGAACGACGCTTGCCGACGAGGATGAGCAGGCTACGACGCGCGCCGGCGTCCTGCTTGTTCGCCTTCAGGTGCAAGGTGAGGTCTTTGATCCGCTGGGTCAACAGGGCGATTTGGACTTCGGTGGAACCGGTGTCTTTCTCGTCTTTGCCGTACTTCTTGACGATCACGGAGGTCTCTTCTTTCGATAAGGCCATGGTGTTTCTCCTTTCTTTTGACTTAGCGTAAGCGGGGCCGGATGCAGGAGAGGCGTCTCGACTTCGCTTAGCCGCAGGACAAATCATAATCGCTTGGGCGGAATATGCAAACGTTTTTCTTCACGTCCCCGCGCATGAGGAGTACAATCTCCCCGTTTTTGGGAGGAAATCAACCATGAACATGCGCAACATCGCCATCATCGCCCACGTCGACCACGGCAAGACGACCCTCGTCAACGCCCTGCTTTCCTGCTCTGGCTCATTCCGGGACAACGAAGCGATCCTCGACCGCGCGATGGACTCCAATCCCCAAGAGAGGGAGCGTGGCATCACGATTCTGGCCAAGACCACGTCCATCGTCTACAAAGACGCGAAGATCAACATCGTCGACACTCCGGGGCACGCCGACTTCGGCGGGGAGGTCGAGCGCATCATGCACATGGTGGACGGCTGCCTCCTTTTGGTCGACGCCTTCGAAGGCACGATGCCCCAAACCCGCTTCGTGCTCAAAAACGCGTTGGAGAACCACATCAAGCCGATCGTGGTCATCAACAAGGTCGACCGGCCCAACGCCGACCCCGAGAAGGCGGTCGACGAAGTGCTGGACCTTTTCATCCAACTGGGCGCGCCTGAGGAGATGCTTGATTTCCCCGTTGTCTATACCAGCGCCTTAAACGGCACCTCCTCCCTTTCCCCCGACCCCGGCGCCCAAACCCCTGGCATGGACCCGGTCTTCGACACGATTTTGGAGCATATCCCCGAACCGATCTGCGAACCGAAGTCCCCCTTCCGCTTCCAGCCGGCGTTATTGGACTATAACGGCTTCGTCGGTCGCATCGGCATCGGCACGATCCGCGCCGGCAGCGTCCATGGCGGGGATACCCTCACCGCCATCCGTCGGGACGGCTCCACCAAAGACTTCAAGGTCATGAAGCTCTATACCTTCCTTGGCCTGCGCCGGGTGGAGGTCGACCACGTGGATTCGGGCGACATCTGCGCGATCGCCGGCTATGAGGAATGTAACGTCGGCGACACCTTCTGCGCCCAAGGCCATAACGAACCCCTTCCGCCCCTTCGCGTGGACGAACCCACGCTTCAGATGGAATTCGGCACGAATAGTTCCCCGCTTCGCGGACAGGATGGCAAATTCGTCACCGCCCGCCTCATCGAAGACCGCCTCTACCAAGAGGCCCAACGCGACGTATCGTTGCGTTATAGCCGTATCCCCAACACCGAAAGCTGGACCGTCTCCGGACGTGGCGAGCTGCACCTTGGCGTCTTGATCGAGACGCTACGCCGGGAAGGCTATGAGCTAGAGGTCGCCAAGCCCCACGTCATCGTCAAGGAGATCGACGGCGTCAAATGCGAGCCCTATGAGGATCTGCAAATCGACGTCCCCAGCGAATTCGTCGGCGATATCATGGAGACCTTGGGTTCCCGTGGCGCGAACATGCTCGACATGGTCGAAGGAAACGGGCAGACCCGTCTGACCTACGTCATCCCATCCCGTGGCCTGCTTGGGTTCGTGAACAACTTCCTTACCCTCACCAAAGGCTATGGCATCATCAACCACACTTTCAAGGAATACCGCCCCTTATACGGACATAGCGTCGGCGAGCGTCCCATCGGGGTGCTCGTGTCCACCGACAAAGGGCCCGCGACCCCCTATTCCATCGAGAAGATCGAGGACCACGGCACGATGTTCATCTCCCCGGGCGCGATCTGCTACGAGGGCATGATCGTCGGGGAACACCGTTACCCCACCGACCTCGCGGTCAACGTCACCGCGGTCAAACCCCAAACCAACGTCCGTTCCTCCAACAAGGACCAAACCGTCGTATTGAAGACGCCGCGCAAGATGACTTTGGAGGCGTGCCTGGACTACATCAACTCCGACGAGTTGGTGGAGGTCACCCCCACCGCCTTCCGGATGCGGAAAAAGATTCTAAGCACCCCCGAACGCAAGAAGTGGGAAGCCAAGCAAAAGGCGATCCACGAAGCCGAGGAAGCGTAATGTAAAAGGCCGATGACATCGGCCTTTTTCGTTATGTCCGTGTTAACTTAACGATTCCTTGACGTTCGCCTCGTCGATCTCCAGTTGGGCCTTTAGCTCCTCTAACGAACCAAACTTCCTTTCCTCGCGCAGGAAGCGTAGGAACGCGCAATAGGCAAGCTTGCCATAGCATTCCCCTTCATAATCCAAAAGGTAGGCTTCCACGATGGGCTTATCCAGTAGTCCTAACGTTGGGTTCGTGCCCACGTTGACCATGGCCCGATACGCCACGCCAGAGACATAGACCACGCCACAATAGACGCCCGCCATCGGGAGGACGTAATCGTAGGTTAAGGATAGGTTCAAGGTCGGATAGCCGATCTTCCTTCCGTTATGGAACCCTTCCGCGACGATGCCGCTTACCTCATAGGGTTTTCCTAGTAACTCCGCCGCCTCTTCCACTTGGCCAAGGGAAAGAAGTTCCTTGATGCTTCTTGAGGACACTTTAACCCCCTTATGGAGGCAAAAGGGAACCACATCCACATCGAAGTATTCCTTTAATAAGGAAACGTCCCCGCTTCGATCCTTCCCAAAGCGGAAATCCTCCCCTACCACGACGCGTTTGGTGCCTAAGGGCAACAAGACGCGCCGAATGAATTCTTCGGCGGAGAGCGAATACACTTCCTTACCCGAAAGGACATACAGCGAATCTAACCGCGAAGATAAGGCATAACGCTTCTTGTCTTCGCTGGAACTAAGGAATGGCCCATTCCCAAACGGAGTCTCAAAAATAAGCGCCCCCGAATTGGAAGAAGCGTCCAAAGCCGTCTTCACGAATAGACTCTGGTGGCCCTTATGGAAGCCGTCGAAATTGCCTAACGCCAAAGATAGCCCTGGGGAACAAGGCGGGAGATGGTCGAGGTCAAAGCGATATACTTCCATGGTTCAGACTGCGTACAACATAGCCACCAAATAGGCTTTATGCAACATCGAATAAGCCACGTAGGCACACGTAACGAGATCCTTGCCGTTCATACACCGCGATGATTCCCGTTTCATCTAGAAGCAACAAGCGCTCTTCCCCACGGGGCAAATC
>JAILIV010000068.1 GCA_024695105.1 Bacilli bacterium | reverse complement strand
CGTCAACGCCAAGATGATGGCGACGTGCAGCCACACGGTCGTGGTCGTAGACAAATCCGCATGCATTGCAACGCCCGCGGCCAGCGCATCGATTGCCGTGGCAAATCCATAGAGGATCACTTCGCGATAGGAAAAGGATTTGGGCTCTTTCTCCTCTTGGGGTTTGCGCATCTCCAGAATCGATTCGACGAGCATTTTCCCGCCGATGAAAAGAAGCAATCCAAAGGCCACCCACACCACGATCAAGGAAACGATCGCCCCAGCCTTTCCGCCGCTTAGAGTACCGGCGATAATCTCAACTACCTCAACCAGCCAAAAGCCAATCAAAGGCATCAAGGCCTGAAGGAATCCAAATGTGCCCGCGATGAAAAACGATTTCCCCTTGGTGATATTTGCGTAGGTAAGGCCATCGACCAAAGCGACGGAAAACGCGTCCATGGATAAACCAATGCCCAGCAGGACGATCTGGATGAGAATCTCCGGCGCCATAGGCCTGTAGTTTACCCCCGTCACAAGCCATTTGCCATGAGCAATAGAAAAAGCCAAGCGGCCGCTAGGAACGCTTGGCTATTGGTAATCCTTATTCGGGAATGACGAGGGAGATGGCGCCAGGGACGACCTCAACGGTGAAGTTGTTGCCTTTGATCATCTCGCCGTCGACGCAAACGTCGAAGTCGGCGGGGCCGTTCATCTTGATTTGCTTGGCCTGGCGGTAGACGATCTTCTTCCGCGGTTTGTCCAAGTGGCCTCCTTTGGTGTAGGTGCCGATGATCATACCAAGGCCCAAGAAGGTCATGGTCTTAAGGACACAAACGTCAATCAAGCCATCGTTGTTCTTGCTCTTAGGGGCGCAGCGGAACTGACCGCCAACGTATTGGCCTTGGGCAAGGGTGGCCAACAGAATCTGCTTCTCGTTGAGCTTCTCGTCATCGGCATACACTTCGATGTCGTTGAAGCGGCCATGTTTCATGGCGTCGTGCTTCAAGGCATAGTCATACGGATTGGTGCCTTCTTTGACGCCGGCAGGGAGGCCATGTTCCTTGTAATAGTTGCCTTTCGCGCCGACGATCGCGTCGAAGCCAAAGTTGATGACGTTGATGGAATAAAGGGGTTCTTGCAGGCCTTCTCCTTCGATTTTGGAAAGATCGACGGGCTGTGCTTTGGCCTCAATCAAGGCCTTGAAGTCTTGGAACTTCTCCTTACCGCCATAGATTTTGACGAAGTCGTTGCCCGTGCCGCTGGCGTAGATGGCAAGTTCGGCGTTTTTGAACCCAACCATGCCGTTGGCAGCCTCGTGAATGGTGCCATCGCCACCGCAGGCATAGACGCGGACGGTGTCCTTGGCATTCTTCTTCAGGTACTCCTTCAAGAAAGGGATGACGCTCTTCGGCCCCGTGGTCTTATAGATTTCAAAATCAAGACCGGCAAAGACTTCGTTGATCTTCGTCTCGAACGCGGGATCATAGCTACCTGCGTTCCCGTTAATCACGATTAGATGTTTCATTTTTTTCCTCACGATATTGCACCTACTATAGTTCCTTTCCACACAAAAAGCCACGCATGAAAAAAGCAGCCCACAGGACTGCTTGGCTCACAAAGGAAGTTTTACCAGACTCCACCACCGCTAAGAAGAGAATAATAGGTGGCTTTCCCATTGTCCTTTTTCACTTCGCGAAGGCCATTCTCAAAAATGCGTTGCAAAGCAACCATCGAAGCGACATTGCCATGGCTTGCGGACAGTTCGTAGTACTCCACCGCTTTGGTGGCGTTGCCTTCCCCTTCGGTGTTGGCGTAAATCTCACCAAGCATTTGAGGCGCGGCATCCATTTCGCCTTGGGAGAGCGCTTTTTCTAATAGCGGCTTAGCTTGTTCGTAATCCTTATCGACCATATAGCCACGGACATAGGAACGTCCTAAGACGACCAACCCACGGTTATCTCCGATTTCCGCGGCCTGTCGGACCAAAGCAAGCTCTTGCTGATAGACGGGATCGTCCTTGCTCGGGAGCTTTCTTCCTTTGTAATAATGAGGACGTCCATCCAAAATCAAATCGATAAGGGCAAAGCATGCCGCCCCGTTGCCATGGTCAGCGGCTCTTTGGAAATACTCTTTGGCGCCTTTCTCATCGTCTTCGCGTAGCAAGGTGGCGCCCATTTCGTATTCCGCCATCGGATCGCCTTCTTTAACTGCGTCAAAGAAATGCTTCTCGCGCTCTTTCGCGGGAAGGTCGCCACGGGTGGAAAGCCAAAAGCGGACGCCTTTTTCTCCCTTTTCCAAACGGGAAAGAAGGCGTTTGGTCTCCTCGGACATATCAAACGGCTGTTCCAGACGGTCCATAGCGGGTTGATAACCCATCGACGCTGCCTTTTGGCACATCTCCAAAGCCTCATCGGGACCCACAAGAGTCGGGAAGCCATCGTGGAGTACGGTCAAAAGCAAACACGCTTCCGCTTCCCCTTTTTCCGCTTCTTCGCGAAGAATGGCAAGACCTTTCTCAGGGGCTGCTTTCACGCCGAATTTACCAAACACATAGGCTTTCGCAAGTTCCAAACGAGCCTTCACCAAGCCGTTTTTCGCAGCGTCCAAAAGAAGAGGAAGAACGATATCGTCGCGCCCTTCTTTGGCTTCTTCTAGCGCAGCCTCATACGTAGCCTGAGCCACGTCTTCCCAGGTCCGCAAACCCATTTTGCCAAACTCGCGATAAACCTTATACGACGCTTGGAGCCGTTTCAGTTTTTCTTTGAGCTCGGCGATCTCGGACTTCAGCTGTTGCGCATACTCAACGCTGTTCTCGGCGTCCGACTCAAAAAGGCCCTTGGTCCCCTCGTCGGCGAGCAATTTGGCGCGAAAGATATCCTCGTTCATCGCTTTTCCTCTATTTCTTAAAAAGAATAGGGTGTCCGAACGTTTTTTTCAATTAGATACTGCGCGCCTTCGGGCACGCGACGATTCCAATAGTTAAGTCCGTTTGAAGCCGCGGAACTGCGATTACCCCGAGAATAGGCCCCGTAAAGTAAAATGTCCCCTGTTTCCCGACCAAAAGAAACAGAAAGGACACGACTATGTTACCACATTGGAAGCACCTCACCCTCGAACAGAGGGTCGAGATCGCTCACGGGCTCGCGCACGGCGAAGCCCTCAAGTCCATCGCCGAGAGGATCGGCCTGGACCCCACCTCCGTCTCGAAGGAGATCAAGAGGAACAGGACGCAGGAGACCGACGGCTCCGGCGAATGCAGGCGGCTCGCCCGCTTCCCCTTCGTCTGCGACGGCTGCCCGAGGAAGTACGGCAGGTCCAGATGCGGATGCGCCAAGTTCCGCTACGTCGCCAAGGCCGCGCAGGCCATGGCCGACAAGCGCCTCGTCCAAAGCAGGCAGGGCCTCGACTGCGACGAATCCGAGTTCAGGCTCGTGGACGACGCCCTCACCGCCGGCCTCGCCCAGAAGAAGTCCGTCTACGAGATCACGAGGGACCCCGCCGTCGCCGGGATCGCGTCCCAGCAGACGGTCTACCGCTGGATATCGAAGGGCATCACCACCGCGAAGAAGATCGACCTTCCGATGGCAGCCAAATACAAGAAAAGGAAGGCGAAGGCCTACGAATACGGCGGCACTTCCAAGGGAAAGGAAGGCCGCGGCTACCTCGACTACCTCGCCTATAGGAGGAAGAACCCCGGCGAATTCGGATGCCAGATGGACTTCCTCGGATCGATCGTCACCGACAGGAAGGCGATCCTGACGATCTCGATACCCGAACTCCACTTCGTCTACGTCCGGCTCCTGCCGAAGAACGACCCCAAGGCGGTCAAGGCCCTTTGGGACTGGATAGATTCCAAGATCGGCAGGGAGGCCTTTGGGAGGGTCTTCTCCTTCATCCTCACCGACAACGACCCGTGCTTCTCGGACTTCGCGGGGATCGGGTCCGACGCCGCCGGGGAGATCCGGACCACGGTCTTCTACGCGGACCCCTACGTCTCCAACCAGAAGGGCTCGGTCGAGAACATGAACGGCCAGCTCCGACTCCACTTTCCGAAGGGGAAATCGGTCGATCCCATCCCCGACGCAAGGGTCAGGGAAGCCAACGAATCCATGATCGACAGACCCCTCAAGTCGCTCGGAGGGAAAACCCCGAGGGAGGCTTTCGAGGCCGTTTACGGCGAGGGAATCGTAGAGCTCCTGCTCGACTACGTAAAACCGGGCAAATAGCCTGAAGGCGCGTTCCAGACGGCCCGTCGCCGGGGTCCACGGGCCCCGATCGGGAAACGGCGATAGGTCCGAAAACCTGCAATCGGCCAGGCGTTTTCGGCTCGCCTTCATCCGCGTCGGGCGGCGACATTCCCAGGGCTATGTCCGCTTGGGCAAAGCGAAAA
>JAILIV010000058.1 GCA_024695105.1 Bacilli bacterium | reverse complement strand
CGTCGATGCAGGGTGCTTCCGCATCTACCACGACGACCAAGTCTCCTTCCTGGAAGAGATTTACGGGAAGGACCGCGTCTCCAAATGGAGCGGGACCAAATGCCACAAAGTGTACGGAAGCCTCATCGGAAGGGAATACGCCGCGCTTCTCCGCAAGAAAACAAAACCACCCAAAACGAAGAAGCGGAGGAAAAGATGAAACGCAAACACCGATCCCCGCAAAGAGCGCCCAAAAAGCGCGATTCCAAACGCCGGAGGTACTTCTACTGGAAATACCGAAGGGAACATCCCGAAGAGTTCGCGAAGAAGACCCAAAGGGCCGCACATCTGAGCGAAACGCTTGGGGCCAGCAAACCGATGGCCGGATTCCTCGCCGCTACCAGCGAAGGGCCGGGCATCAAGTACCGCATCAGATACGGATACATCGACGAAGACAACCTCGGAAGCATGGCCAATTCGAAGCTCACGAAATCGACAACCAGCTACGAGAAAGCCCTGAACCGCTACAAAGCGATGGGCTGGCTTCGAACCCATGACCAAAAAGGCCGTCGGTTCATCGTCATCGAGAAATCCAGCGACGGCGGCAAAACCTGGCCAACAAGGCTCTTCCATGATTGCCAGAGGTGACAACCATGACCATCAAGAACTACCTCAAAACCCATAGGACGTGCATGAAGAACAAAACATCCTTAGACACCGTCCCCACCGCTTACGTCGTCACGTTCCGGATCCCCAAGCACCTATTCGAGCAAAGGGGAATGGAACCCGATCGAAAGCAAAGGGTGCATGGATTCGGCACCCGAAACGAGGCAATCGCCCACGCCCGCTTAATGCAAAGGCAAGGGGGATACGCCGTGCGAGTCCACAAAGTCAAACATCGAAAGGACAAATAACTATGAAATCTTCCAGCAAAACCGCCCTAATCGTCGTGCTGGCCATCGTTGCCGCCGGGGGAATCCTCGCAGCCGGTTATGGGCTCTCCAACACCTTCCACAACTGGGTCGACTCCAACGTCATCCTTAAGGATGCCGGGGTCTACATTCCCAAAGGCGCCACCGAAAACGAGGATGGCACCATCACCATCAAAACCAGCTTTGCCCATCAGGACAAGCACACCCAGCCCTTCACCGGGGGCTACGCCTATTACACCCTTCCCGACTTCGAGATCGCGGACGTCTACAACTCCAACGGCAAATTGGAAGTCGTCAACGCGACCTTCAGTAACGGCGAACACGCCGCCGTAATGCTCGCTTCCAGCATCAACGGCACCTACATCAACATCCTTGCCGAAGACCAGTACGAGCATTGCGAAGGCGTCAAATTCTACAACGACTACGACGAAGCCCTCACCAAAGAGGAAGGCGCCTTCTTCTACGCGCCCTACGCCGAGGTCAAGGACTTCGCGCCGAAGTTCTCCGCGAAGAAGAACAGCGACGATTCCATCACCGTTTCGGTGACCTACGTCCCCAAGGGCGCCAAGTTCACCGGCGAAAAGGACAAAGTCACCACTTCGTCCTCCAGCGCTTCTTCTAGCGCATCCAACTAAGGAGGCAAGGGAATGAAACGCAAGTCCAATACCTCCAAGAAAGTCATTGTCGTCCTCTCCGCCGCCGCTCTATTGGCCGTCGGCGTTGGGGTTGGCATCAAATCCAACGGCTTCAGAAACTGGAACGTGAACGATTGGTTTGACACCGCTCAGGTCGATGAGGCCGCCCAAAAGGGCAACATGGCAGCCGAAGTCCACGCCGAAGGAATGAAGATCAAACGACTCTCCTCCGTCACAAACCAGGATGGGAGTATCGCGAACACTTACTCCTATTCCATTACCCCTGCCAACGCTACCCGCAAGGACATGACCATCTCCATCGCCTGGAACGGCCAGACCGATGCCGTCATCGGCAACTTCCTGACCGCGACGATCGATTCTTCCGCCCAGACCTTCACCATCACCAAATTGGCCGACTTCGGCACGCAAGCCAAGGTCACCATCCAGTCGGTGAGCAATGAAGACGTCAAAGCCGAGATCCTGGTCGACTGCAAGCAAGTCTTTAACGGTTTTGGCAATAATCTCACGCAAAACCTGGTCCAGGTCCTTACCGCCCAAAGCGGCGTGGACATCGAGACCGTCTCCGCGAACGGGGCCACCGCTGCCGGCGGCGATAACGTCTCCAGCGTCTATACCATCGCTCTCGACGATGGCGGCGTAGCGATCTCCAATCCCAGCGCCACGCTCCACGGCTACATCACCGGTAACGCGACCGATGCCATGTCCGATTCCGGGCTCACCATCGGAAACGATTGGGCCGTCAAGGCGTTCGATTTCGCCGATGACTTCGGCCTCGGCGACCTTCAGGGTCTCATCTCCAGCGACTACGCCAAGATGGGCGAGCAAAACGTCCAGACCTTCGAAGGCAACGCC
>JAILIV010000080.1 GCA_024695105.1 Bacilli bacterium | reverse complement strand
TCCGCGGATTTGACGAGTGCCATCGGGGATGTTCCTCCTAACTGGAATAATGTTATAACGCGCTGAGCGCGCATGTATAACAAAATAATTTTAATTAACCATGGCTTGATACCCAAAGGTGTGTATAATGGCATCAACACTCAAGGGTTAATTTGATGATGAAAAAAGCTTTGAAAGTGGCCGGATTGGCGCTTGTGGGGGGCTTAGCGATCGCTGGTTCCGTTTCTTTGGCGTTTGGCCATGCCATCCCCCAACTCGTCGGCGCCGAGGTGTCGACCCCTTATGCGATGACGCTTTCCTCTTCCAACGGAAACATCACCGCTGCCTCTTATGGTGAACTCGCGACCAGCACGACCGCAAGAACCACTAGCGGCAACGCCTTCTCGATGAGCTATTACCACGCGAAAGCCGCATCTGGCTATTATTGCGTGCTCGACGCCGAGAATCCGCGCACCAACGCAAGCGGGAAAGACGGATATGTCTATTCCACCAATGGGGTAAATGGTTTAGAAACCCTCAACATCACTTTCTCCTTCACCGGCGACATCGCGGGCCAGTTGCTTGTCTATTTCTCTGACAGCACAACCTTCTCTGGCGATCCCGTGATCGCCGAAAGCGGGCTCGACATCACCGCTGGGGGCAGCTATTTCAAGATTCAGGCTCTCTCTCAGCCCGTTCAAATCACGTCCATTGCGATTGGTTATTCCTGCGATGAGGCAAGCCACGTTTATGGCAAGGCTTCCGCCGCCCATACGTCGAAACCGGAGACTTCGCTTATCGCTTCGATGCCGACCAATGCGCTTCCCAGCGATTTTGCCTATGGCATCGACGCTTCCGAAATCGCCCAGATCGAACAGCTTGGCAGCGTCTATTACAACGAAAATGGGGTGGCCGAAGATCCGCTGCGCATCCTTGCCGACGATGGCGCCAATTACGCCCGCATCCGCATTTGGAACGACCCCTATGACTCCAATGGCGATCCCTACATGGGTGGCACCAATGACTTAGCGACCGACATCCATTTGGCCAAGCGCGCCAAAGCCGCGGGCATGAAGGTCCTCCTTGATTTCCATTATTCCGATTTCTGGACTGACCCTGAAAATTACAATTGCCCCAAGGCTTGGACCGGTGGCGCGACCGCTGACCTCGTGACTTCTTTCACGAAAAGCACGCTTCAATCTTTCAAACATGAAGGTATCACCATCGATTCGGTGCAGATCGGAAACGAAATCAACTCCGGCATGGCGGGCACCACGATGGGATCTAGCACGTTCTATGCACTGCTCAATGCCGGCATTGGCGCGGCGGAAAGCGTCTTTCCGGGCATCGAGAAGATCCTTCATTTGACCAACGTCCATCGCGATACATATATGACATTTGTCAATAATCTTTGCAACAAGGTTTCGGGATTCGACGTCATTGGCTTCTCCTATTATCCGTTCTGGCATGGCGGAAAGGGGACGGGCAGCAATTATCTCCTCGCGGCGATGAACTACGTTGCCGCCAAAGGCTACAAGACGATGGTCCTTGAGAATTCGACGGGCTTCACGCTGAATTGGACGCAGAATACCAAAAGCATCTTCGGCGAGAATTTCGTCAAAAGCGGAGGCTTCCCCGCCACGCCACAGGGCCAGATGGATGAACTCTGCGACATTCTCGACGTCGCATCCAAGGTCAATGACGGCAAATGCAAAGGCGTGTTCTACTATGGCGCATGCGTCGTTGAGGTCGCAGGCGGCAAGTGGGCCACTCAAAACGGGCAGCGCTACAAATATGCCAACAAAGATCTTGTAGTCGACGAATGGGACCAGAAAGAGACCTGGTGCAACCAATCCCTCTTCGATTTCGACGGCAACGTCTTAGGCGCGGCGCAAGCCTATAATCTCGTCAAAAACGGAACGGCGGGCAAGACCTATGCCCAAGACACCGAAAACCTAAAGTATCAAACGGTCACCTACGAAGATGGGAAGGATCCGGTTTGGAACGAGGCCATTGCCATGACCTATGACAGCAAGAAGGATGTGTGGGAGGCCGATATAGCCCTCACCACGGATCTATCTCTTTATCTCCACACCTCTTATGGCGGCGTTTGGCCGGCATCTGGAGTTGGCCATTGGTATTTCAACCAAGTAGCTAGCACCGTTTTCGCGGATAGCGACCCATCGGTAATAGCGGCAGGCACCTACCGAATCACGGTGAAAGACTCGACAACCGATGGCGATGCTACAACCTCGTTTGCCTATTACCACAAGTTATGGAATGGATCCGGCATTGTTGGATCCATACAGGTGGATTATCTATACGCTTAAAGCGATTCAATAAAACGAACAAGGCGGGAGATGCCTTCTTCTAGCAAAGGAAGAGGGCAGGCGACGTTCATCCGAACGAAGCCATCCCCGCCTTTTCCATACACGTGTCCGCTGGAAAGGTATAATCCCGTTTCTTCCCGGAGCCTTTCGGCGAACTCTTTTCCTGATAAGCCAGTCCCATCGACTTTGATCCAAAGTAGGTATGTCGCGTTTTGCTCAATGAGCTGGACATTCGGGTAGGGGAGCAAGGCGTCTTTCACCAAGGAACGATTCCTGGAGATCGCCTCGTTGATGTCATAAAGGTATTCCCTTCCTTCGTTGCAGGCGGCGATCGCGGCGTCATAGGCAAAGACGTTGCCTTCCGCGCATTCGTCGGTGTTGAGCTGCCTCTCCACCTTGGCCCTGATCTTCTCGTCGGGGCAGATGACGCAGGCGGATTGAAGTCCCGCGATATTGAATCCCTTGGAGACGGAAGTCGCGCATAGGCAATTCTTCGTGACCAAAGATAGGTAGGGCGTGTATTTCTTTTTGGGCTCGGAGATGAGGCCATGGATCTCGTCGGATAAGACGACGACGTCATGTTTCTCCGCGAGTTTGGCAATCCTCAATAGATCCTCTTTCGGATGGATCTTCCCTAAGGGGTTTTGGGGGTTGCAAAGGATCATGAGATGGCAATCGGGGTCGGCCATCCTCGCTTCGAGATCAGCGAAATCGATATGGTAGGTTCCGTTCTCTAAGACCATCTCGCATTCAGAAGGGATGCGGCGGTTATTGACGATCGAATTGAAGAAGATGTTGTAGCAGGGGGTCAAGACAAGGACCTTCTCGCCTTCTTTGCTTAAGGCGCGAACAGAAGAAGAAAGCACGGGGACGACCCCGGTGGCGAAGAAAATGGAATCGACGGGGAAGTCCCAGCCGAATTCGTCTAAATAGAAATCATGATAGGCCTTCGCCCATGATTCTGGCGTGATCTGATACCCATAGACGGGATGGGCAGCCCTTTGTTCAACGGCTTTTACGATGCAGTCGGCGACGGGAAAATCCTGGTCGGCCACCCACATGGGGAGTTCATCGTCTTTGACGTCCCATTTCAAAGAACCGGTGCCCCGGCGGGAAATGGGTTCATCAAAGGGGAATAATTTCATTTTTCGGCAATCTCGATTTGGGTTTTGCGGGTTTTATCCTGATGTTCATCGAGGATGACTTCGCCGATGCGCCTGGCTTTGATGACGCCGGAAGAGGGATTCTTGATGGAATCGGCCTCATCGAATTCGGCATCGATGTCCGAGCAATATTCAAAGCTTAGGTCGGTGCCTTTGAGGCGGCAGTTCTTAAGGGTGAGGCCTTCGATGTAGC
>JAILIV010000055.1 GCA_024695105.1 Bacilli bacterium | reverse complement strand
AACGCTTTGTATCTCGTTTATTTGCACAATTTCGCTTAACACCACAAGGCGCAGAATAGCCCCATCATCTCTTCGGGGCTTTTTTGGCATTGGTAGGAGAACCAGTGGCAGATCAACACCAGATAGCTTTCCGTAATCTGCTGCCGTAAAAACTTTTCGGGGACATCGCGCTTGGCGAAGGCCCCAGAATGGAGACATTGTTGGGTGATGGGATCGATGTTTTTGCGTATCCCGCTTAGAAAACGGTCGCGGCAATCCGAAGATAGAATCGGTGCGATAAGGTCTTGCAAATCTTTGAAATGAAAGAGGACGTGTACATAAAAATGAAGGGAATCTTCGTGGTCCGATGCGGAGAAATCATGAGATTTTTCTTCTGTCAGTGTCTCTGAGAATACGTGCCGGAATATGGAGTCGATTAACGAATCCAATACGCTTCCCTTCGTTTTGAAGTGGGCATAGAAAGTGGAACGCGACAGATTGGCGCCTTGAAGCAAATCTTCCACGGTCATTTCTTCAAACGTTCCGTTCTTTAAATAATCGCTGAAAGCGTGGTAGACGGCGTTGGTGGTGCGGATGATTCTTCGGTCCATATTAATATGGAAGCAAACATGCTGTTCGATATCAATGACATTTATCGAACAAAAACGTCTGTTTTGTTTTATTTCTTAAATCGGCTTGATAGTATGCTCGCATGGGCGATTCCTTATCTTTGTTGGAGCGTAGCGATCTTCGCCGGCAATGCCGGGGGAAGAGGATTGCTTTAGCCATCTTATTGGGGCTGGTCGTCATCTTTTTCTTTTTGTCACTGATGGTGGGCCCCGCGAATATCGGCATGGGCAATTCGTTCCTCGCCCTTTTTGGAGTGGGAGAGGCATCCTCCGTGCGGATCGTTCAAAAGATCCGTCTTCCCGAAACCATCGCCGCCGTCGTGGCGGGGGCGGGTTTATCGATCGCGGGCCTTATGATGCAGTCGACCTTAAAGAATCCATTGGCGAGCCCTTCGACGCTTGGTGTATCTAATGCCGCGGTGTTTGGCGCGAACTTGTCCATCATCGCCTTCGCGGGCGGATTCTTGAATACGGGTAACCACCCAGACCAATTCATGACGGGGGTGAATCCTTATGCGACGGGACTGGTTGCCTTTGGATTTGCGCTTCTTTCTTCTTTCGCCATCCTAATTCTTTGCAGAATCCGCTCTTTCGCGCCGGAAGTGGTGGTTTTAGCGGGTTTAGCGATGGGAACGGTTTGGACCGCGTTAACAAGCCTTTTGCAGTATTACGCGACGGATGTCGGGCTTTCTGCGGCGGTCGTGTGGTCGTTTGGTGACCTAAGCAGGGCCACGTTTGAAACGGATTGGATTATGTTTGCCGTGGTTCTTGCCGCGGGGGCATTCTTCTATTTTTTCCAGTGGAAGTTCAATGTCCTCTCTGGCGATGAAGCCGTCGCTTCAAGCGTGGGCGTGCGGGTTGCGCTACTCCGTTTTGTGGCGTTGGCGGTTTCTTCTCTTGTCACCGCGGTTTGCGTTTCGATCCTTGGCATCATTGGTTTCGTGGGCATCATTTGCCCCCACGCCATGCGACGCATCGTAGGAAACAACCACCGTTTCCTTATCCCAGGGTCTTTATTGTCTGGTTCGTTGCTTTTGCTCATTAGCATGGTTGTCTCCGCGTTGGTGGGCAATGGCAGCGCGTTGCCCGTTGGGGCGATCACGGCGCTTCTAGGCGGGCCGTTCTTCTTGTATTTGGTGTTTGCCAAGAAAGGAGAAAAGGCATGATCCGCGTCGATGGGCTGACCACGCGTTATTCGAAGCGGGACCCCGAGGTTCTACGTGGTGTTTCGTTGTCTTTGGGCAAAGGACAAATTGGCGTCTTGATGGGGCCTAATGGTTCTGGGAAATCCACGTTGCTACGTTGCTTCCTTGGACTGATGAAATATGAAGGGCATGTTTGCTTCGATGAGCAAGACATCGCGGCGTTGTCCCCCAAAAAGCGTGCACGCCTGTTCTCTTATGTACCTCAAGCTTATGTGTTCCCTCCCTCGATGGTTTTCGATGCGGTGATGATGGGGCGTGTGTCGCGTTTTATCTTCGCCCCAGGCGCAGAGGACGAACGGGCCGTCATTGAGGCGTTAGAGGAAGTGGGCATGGCGGAATATGCCGCGCGCAATGTCGCGGAGCTTTCTGGTGGGGAAAGGCAAAAAGTGGCCGTCGCTCGAGCCTTGGCCCAAGAGGCGGAAGCGATCCTATTGGATGAGCCAACGTCCAACCTTGATATTGCCGCTGAGGCGAACCTGCTACGCTTGGTGCGGGAGTTGGCGGAGAAACGGGGACTGTCTCTTTTGATGGCGGTCCACGACATCAACCTCGCTTATTCGTTAGGCGACCGATTCTTCTTTCTGAAAGAAGGAAGGATTGCCTATGACGTTCCTCGGGACGAGATGAACGCCTCGATGCTCTCGGACGTCTTCGGCGTGAGCATTCAACAAATTGATTTTGAAGGGAAACCTTATTTCGTATATGAAAGGAGTGAAATATGAAAAAGAGGAGTTTCTTTGTCGCGGCGCTTGCTTTGGCGGCGCTTGCCTCCTGCCAGGGGCAAAAGGGCGGGACCGATGACGTGGCCTTCCCGGAACTTTCCTATTCGGTGGAAACCAGCGGGGAAGGGGAGAATTTCATGATCACGGACATGATTGGGCGCAAAGTCCACGTCGTGCCTGGGTCGTATGAACGTGTCGTTTGCATCGGTGCGGGCGCCCTTCGCCTTTATTCCTACGTCGCAGATCTAAACTTGCTTTGCGGCGTGGAAGATATTGATAACCCGACGTTAGAAACCCGTCCCAAGATGTTCGATAACTGCGCCCGTCCGTATTTCTTGGCTGGTCAAGAGGTGTTCAAGACCCTTCCGAGTTGTGGTGTGGGTGGCCCTCAAGCCCAAACCGCGGAACCCGAAAAGATTTTGGCGTGCCATCCAGACATCGTTATTTCCGAGTACGAAGACGTGGAAAAAGAAAACGCCCTTCAAGAGAAATTGGGCGTGCCCGTCTTGACGCTGAACCATGGTTCTTTAGGAATCGTGAACCAATCGGTCTATAGCTCCCTTTATATGCTGGGAACGGTTTTCGGGAAGCAGCAGCGGGCCAAAGAACTCATTGAGTTCCATTACGAATCCGCGAAGGCGGTGTTCGAAAGGACGAAAGGCGTCAACGTCAAAAAGAAAGCCTACGTTGCAGGACTTGGCAACTGGGGCACGACCGATCAACTCATGACCGCGCAGAACTATGACGTGTTCAAGTATGCGCATATCGATAACGTGGTTTCGGGGCTTCCGACGGGTGGCGTGCAGAAGATCACGGAGGAAAAGTTCCTGGCCTTGTCTTCAGATATGGAGATGATGGTGTTTGATGCCGCGGCGGTGAAAAACATCCGCGGTAAGGGCGTCGACTTCTCGACGTTCAAAGCGTTTGAGACGGGCGAAGTGTATTTGCAGTTGCCTTATAACGCGTACTACACGAACGTTGAGACGGCGTTGATCAACATGTGGTTCGTGGCTAAATCTGCTTATCCGGAAAAGCTCGCCGACGTGGACATCGCCGCCAAGGCCAATGAGATTACGTTAAAGTTCAACGGCGTGGCCCTATATGAGCAGATGAAGGCCTTGCCGATGTCTTATGGTGGTTACCAGAAAATCGCGAACCCG
>JAILIV010000054.1 GCA_024695105.1 Bacilli bacterium | reverse complement strand
TGTCGGGCTTTCTGCGGCGGTCGTGTGGTCGTTTGGTGACCTAAGCAGGGCCACGTTTGAAACGGATTGGATTATGTTTGCCGTGGTTCTTGCCGCGGGGGCATTCTTCTATTTCTTCCAGTGGAAGTTCAATGTCCTCTCTGGCGATGAAGCCGTCGCTTCAAGCGTGGGCGTACGCGTTGCTTTGCTTCGTTTTATTGCGCTGGCGGTTTCCTCTCTTGTTACGGCGGTTTGCGTATCGATTCTTGGGATCATCGGTTTCGTGGGAATCATTTGTCCCCACGCCATGCGACGCATCGTAGGAAACAACCACCGTTTCCTTATCCCAGGGTCTTTATTGTCTGGTTCATTGCTCTTGCTGATTAGCATGGTTGTTTCTGCGTTGGTGGGCAATGGTAGCGCGTTACCCGTTGGGGCGATTACCGCGCTTCTAGGCGGGCCGTTTTTCTTGTATTTGGTGTTCGCCAAGAAAGGAGAAAAGGCATGATTCGCGTCGATGGGCTGACCACGCGTTACTCGAAGCGGGATCCCGAGGTCCTTCGCGGCGTTTCCTTATCTTTGGAGAGGGGACGGATTGGTGTGTTGATGGGGCCTAATGGCTCAGGGAAATCCACGTTGCTTCGTTGTTTCCTTGGATTAATGAAATACGAAGGCTATATCCATTTCGATGACCAGAATGTCGCCGAATTGTCTCCGAAAAAGCGTGCACGCCTATTCTCTTATGTGCCTCAGGCGTATGTGTTCCCTCCTTCCACCGTGTTTGACGCGGTGATGATGGGCCGCGTGTCGCGCTTCCTTTTCGCCCCAGGCGCAGAGGACAAACGGGCCGTCATGAACGCGTTAGAAGAAGTGGGCATGGTCGGATATGCTGCGCGGAATGTCGCGGAGCTTTCGGGAGGCGAAAGGCAAAAAGTGGCCGTCGCCAGAGCTTTGGCCCAAGAAGCGGAAACGATTCTTTTGGATGAACCCACTTCCAATCTCGACATCGCCGCGGAGGCGAACTTGCTCCGCTTGGTGCGGGAGTTGGCGGAGAAACGGGGACTGTCTCTTTTGATGGCGGTCCATGACATAAACCTTGCCTATTCTTTGGGCGATCGCTTCATCTTCTTGAAGGAGGGGAAGATTGCTTATGACATCCCTAAAGAAGAGGTGAACGCCACGATGCTCTCCGACGTTTTCGGGGTGGGCATCCAACAAATTGATTTCGAAGGGAATCTTTATTTCGTATATGAAAGGAGTGAAATATGAAAAAGAGAAGTTTCTTTGCCGCGGCGCTTGCTTTGGCGGCGCTTGCTTCTTGTCAGGGGCAAAAGGGAGGGACCGATGACGTGGTCTTCCCGGAACTTTCCTATTCGGTGGAAACCAGCGGGGAAGGGGAGAATTTCATGATCACGGACATGATTGGGCGCAAAGTCCACGTCGTGCCTGGGTCGTATGAACGTGTCGTTTGCATCGGTGCGGGCGCCCTCCGCCTTTATTCCTATGTCGCGGATTTGGACTTGCTCTGTGGCGTGGAAGATATTGATAACTATGCGTTAGAAACCCGTCCCAAGATGTTCGATAACTGTGCCCGTCCGTATTTTTTAGCGGGACAGGAGGTGTTCAAGACCCTTCCGAGTTGTGGCGTGGGTGGCCCCCAAGCCCAAACCGCCGAACCCGAAAAGATTTTGGCGTGTAATCCGGACATCGTGATTTCCGAGTATGAAGACGTGGAGAAAGAAAACGCCCTCCAAGAGAAACTGGGCGTGCCCGTCTTGACGCTGAACTATGGTTCTTTAGGAATCGTGAACCAATCGGTCTACAGCTCCCTTTATATGCTCGGGACGGTTTTTGGGAAACAACGACGGGCCAAAGAATTAATCGAGTTCCATTACGAATCCGCGAAGGCGGTGTTCGAACGCACCAAAGGGGTCGCCACCAAAAAGAAAGCGTACGTGGCAGGGTTAGGCAACTGGGGCACGGCGGATCAACTCATGACTGCCCAAAACTACGACGTGTTCGAATATGCCCATATCGATAACGTGGTCACCGATCTTCCCACGGGTGGCGTGCAAAAGATCACCGAGGAGAAGTTCCTGGCGTTATCTTCCAATATGGAGATGATGGTATTTGACGCCGCCGCGGTGAAGAACATCCGTGGCAAGGGCGTCGATTTCTCGACGTGCAAAGCGTTTGAGACGGGCGAAGTATATTTGCAGTTGCCTTATAACGCGTACTATACGAACGTTGAGACGGCGTTAATCAACATGTGGTTCGTGGCTAAATCCGCTTATCCGGAAAAGCTCGCCGACGTGGACATCGCCGCCAAGGCCAATGAGATTACGTTAAAGTTCAACGGCGTGGCCCTATATGAGCAGATGAAGGCCTTGCCGATGTCTTATGGTGGTTACCAGAAAATCGCGAACCCG
>JAILIV010000074.1 GCA_024695105.1 Bacilli bacterium | reverse complement strand
GGCGCCATTTTTTAAAAATATTGACATTGACAATGTGTTAATGTACAATATTACCACAAGTGACGAGTTGGAGAAGCGGTTCAACTCACAAGCCTTTCACGCTTGCATTCATGGGTTCAAATCCCATACTCGCCACCATTAGAGTTAAGTACAGTCAATACCAAAATATTGGCTGTTTTTTCTTTATATAGGTATAAATACTGCAAATATATATGATTTTATTGGTATTTTGGCCCTAGAAATAGAAAAAGTAGTAGATATATCTATAACAACAATAATATATATAAAATCAAATCGTTATATTATTATTAATCGTTAAACTACTACTTACAATATATAGGCATATATAAGAATATATATTTTTTCAAGTATACCCCCACGAGACATGTGACAAACGTGACACTTTTTGTTTTATGAACAGTTCTTTTTTATAAAATAAATGATCAAAATATACTTAATTCAACCTACAGGTTAATTTTTTATCAAACGTGTTGACAATTTGACAAACTGGGTGTATACTATGCTTGTAATCTAAGAAAATGACGTCAAAAATAATGATTACAAAAGGAGCGAAAATATGGGATACACAAAATTCGGAAAAATAGTTAGAAAAGAAATGATTGACCATGATGAAAACTTATTATCAATTGCTCAATTATTAGGCGTTACTACGTCTTTTGTTTCTGCTGTTTTAACAGGTGGTAAAAATGTACCAGATAATTGGGTAGACGAATTATCTAAACATTATGATCTAAAAGGTTCGAAATATGATGAACTTTATGATGCATATTGTGAAGATAAGAAGAATGTCAGAATTGATGTAGAGAATGTTCCGTTAACTCAAAAGAAGTTGGCAATACAATTTCAAAGAAAGCTTCCTGAATTAGATGAAGATGAGATTCAATCTATCTTCAATATTTTAAAGGAGGATGAGAATAAGTAATGGATTATGAATCAAGATTATTTTTGAGCAGAATACAGGTAAGAGAAATATCTAAATTTGCTAGAAAGATGTTAAAAATTAAAACTGTTAAATTTCCAGTTTTGAAAGCGATTGAAAAGTTAATAGATAAATTTCCAAATAATCTTTATTATCGAATTTTGCCCGATGATGAATTTGAGACAAATGTAATGGCAGAATTAGTTTCAGAAGGCAACGATGTTTACCGTATTAAAATACGTGAAACAGTATATGAAAAAGCAGTAAATGGTGATAGAGCTAGCCTGGGATTTATTTGCCATGAAATGTGTCATTTTATCTTGATTCATATATTTGATGCTGGCCCAGTAATGTATGTGAATGAATTCGGGTTAGCTTATGCAAGAAGTTTTAAAGATAAAGAATTGCCACGATATAAAAGTATGGAATGGCAAGCTATGGCATTATGTGGGGAAATAATGATTCCTTACGAAAAATGCAAAAATTATTCATTTAATCAAATTGTCAGTAGAACTTATAGTTCTGATGAACAAACTAAATATTTCTTAAGATGGGTAGTTAAACAAGAATAGTAATTATAGTAATTAAATATCTTAATTGAAATAAAAAAAAAGACCCAAATCATTGCAGTGATTTGAGCCGTTTAGACAGCATGCTATGATGCCACCTTCAGCAAGTACATTATAGCACAACTGTCTTAAAAATATCAAGTCCTTTGCGAGATTTCCTCGTCAGAAAGGCAAGAAAAATTTTTAAATACAGGAGGGTACTATTATGTACAAAGATGAAAATGATGTAGTTGAAGATTCGTTCCAAGCATTCTTGGTGGAAGGAGCGTACTTTACTGAAATTGAGGAATATCCGATAATTGAAGATTGGATGATTCCAAAAATTCCACCAAAAAAGATTATGCCTTTTGATAAAGCATTAAATTATCAAGGTGATTTAAGTGATATATACATTTGCACATATGCTAGGGATTGCACTTTTGAAAGAGTAAGAAAGCATCCAAAGAAATATTTGAGCTTTTTCAAAAGGTGTGCTGGGTTAATAGGTTTTGATTATAGCATACATTCGGATATGCCGATAGTCAAACAAAAGGCCCAAATGAACGATAATTTATCATTATCATTTTATTATGGAAAACAAGGTAATAATCTTATTCCAAATATAAGATATGGTATTGATGAATTAGCTGATGAATTCTTAAGTGCTATTCCTAAGCATACAATGATTGCAGTAGGCACACACGGATTCATTAAAGAGACATACAAAAAAGCTGAATGGTATTGTTTCTTAGAAAAATTATAAGTGCATTAGAACCAACAGGTATCATTGTTTATGGTAAACTTAGTGGGAATACCTTTAAAGATTTTGAAGATAAGTGTAAGTTTTATTATTATGAACCATGGATCTACTTTAATCGTAAGAAAAAAGGAGGAGATTCAGATGGCAACTAAAGGTGCAAGTTATAGATATGGAAACACTAAGGGTTCAAATCATCAAGGAAAAGCAACTGAACATATTAACTATGCTTGGGCTAAAGCTTTTAATAGAGGCGGATTAGATAGACATTTTAGAGATCATGGCAAAGAATTTGATTGTAAGACTAAAGAAGAATATGAAGCTAAAGCTTTGAAATTTGCTAATACAGTTGATCGAGAAAATTGTAAAAGTGTTATTGATAAAAATGGCACAACATATAAATATAATCCTAAGACCAGTGTGTTGGTAGAAGTTACAAAAGACGGCTATATAGTGTCATATAGGCATTACGGTAAGAGCACGTGGTATATTTCTAAGAAAGGAGAAAAGAAATGGATAAAATAAATAAAAAATTTAAACCAATGATGTGTCCTGTCTGCGATGACATGTATTTTTCAGGGCCAAATAAAAATTCATTCGATGAAGATTTAGAAGAATATTTAAATGGTGAAGTACAATGTAGGCATTGCGGATGGATTTATGATTTGCATCAAGCTGAAAATCCTGATTCTAAAGAAGGATTCAATGAAATGTCAGTTAATGAATATAAGGAATGGTTCGATAACAAAATTAAAGAAAACCCAAACTATGATTATTTTGAAGAACATATGCCTGAACCAACGCCACATAAATGTCCTGTTTGTGGAGAATATGAATTTGCTGATGAATTATCATCTGATATATGTCCAGTTTGTGGTTGGGAAGATACTGGGTTTGAAGATATGCCTGATGAAAAGCCTAGTGAATATATGATGTCATTTAATGAAAGATTATCTTGGTTTAAAGAAAAAAGAAAAAATAATCCTAAATATAGATGGGACAAGGATGATAATTAAAAAAAATGACTCACTGCAAAAAGATTAATTTCTAAATGTGGTGAGTCTTTTTAATTGTATTATAAAAAATAGCCCTAGCTACTAACTAGGGTAATCAAATATCAATGTTTATTGTTGAGCCATCTTTGAAATTGAATTCGAGGTGGCTATCTTTATATACTTTTTATGTTGATGATTGTTAAATTAAAGAGTTTATCGTTAAATTCTAGATTAAGTGAATCTGTCACGCCAGTCACGTGTCACTTAGTGTATATACCTAAAAATATAAGTTTAGGTGGGGTGCACCTTCATCTATAGATGGTGCATTGTATTAACGTTACTTACCACACACAACTTAGAAACATAGGATTGATACAATAGTGTCATTCCTTTTATTTTTTGTTATAATATAAAATATGGAAAAGAAAATACATTTAGAAAAAGTTAATTGGGACAACTATGGTAAAGTCCTGAAACTTAGAGTTACTAAGGAACAAGAAAATTATGTTGCTAGCAACAAAGCTAGTTTAATTCATGCATTCCTCGAAATGTCTGAAGGCACCCCTGTTTATGCTTTTGCTATTATGTATGGCAAAAAAGTAGTGGGATTCATACAAATTATGTATGACCATGATTGGACCGGTTATGAAAGAGAAGATTGGCTTAGTAGCGATATGTATAAAGAATATGAAGGCAAACCATATTATTACATCTGGCGTTTTATGATTGATAAGAAATATCAAGGGCAAGGATTTGGTAGAGAATCATTTAAACAAACACTAGATTTCATTAAGACATTTCCTTGTGGGAAAGCTGAATATATTCTTCTTTCGTATGAACCATCAAATGAACTAGGAAGAAAACTATATGGTTCTTTTGGCTTTAAAGAAGTATTCAAAGAATATCTTCACTACGATGATGAAGTGAGTGCGATGTTAAAAATATAGTGTTGTGCAAAAACGGAAGTGTCGTATCGTATCCAAACACTGTAAACTAGCCACCAAGCGAACAAAAGGGCTGATTCGTCAGCCTTTTTTTCATAATTCTCGGATGGGTCGGGCGAAGAACAGCACCAAGGCAGTGACGAGGAGCCCACCGGCGCAGACGCCAAGAAGGCCCACGGAACCGATGGAGGATAAGGCGACGCCGCCCAAGAATGTGGCGACGGGGATCAATCCCTGAGACCCAATGTTCAAGACGCTGGATACTTTTCCGAATTTGTCTTTGTCGACGATCCGCATCATCGCGGTGGAGGAAGGGACGTTGACCAAAACCAGGGTCACCCCGATGGAGACGCAGCCCACGAGCATGATGATCAAAAGGGAGTTGATGGGCAGCGTGCCCCCGGCGAAAAGACCATAGAAGAGGGCGAGCAAGCCCACGATGACCGCAAGGGCCAAGATGGAGAAACGGACGACGACGTTACATTTTTCCATTTGTTTGCGCGTGGAAAGGACGATACCCATAACCAAGGATCCGATGCCAATGGCCATAGAGAGGAAGGAACTCCACATTTCAGGGGCGAAAGCCTCGTGGAACAAATACTGGGTTCCCTCTAAGTCGGTGGCGACGAAATAGGGGACGAAGTTATCGAACACCGGCGAGATGAAGAAGTTGATGAAAAGGATGCACACCATCAAAACCATGATTGGCTTAATCGCGGATAGGTAGACGAACCCTTCCTTAATGTCGCGGAAGGTCGCGCGGAGGGTCAGCTTCTCGTCGCGCTTCTCACCGATTCCCTCGTACCGGATGAACATTTCCGAAATCGCGCTGGCGATGTAGCATCCACCGACGATGAGGAACAAAGTGTTGATGGGGACGAGGGTATACATCACCCCAGCCAAGACCACGCCGAAGATGGATTGGAAACTATTGAGAATGGAGAAGTAGGACTGCGCTTGCTGGAAGCGGTCTTCCTCGACGATTTGGGGCAATAACGCGGCGGAGGCGGGAGTGAAGATGCCCGCGAGGACGTTGGAAAGCACGGCCACGATGAATAGGGCGACGACTTGCCCCGTCTCCGAATGGATCACGAACATCAAAAGCAAAGTGAATCCGATGATGACCGCGCCTTTTAGATAGTCGCAGATGTACATGATCTTCGCCTTGTTGAAACGGTCGCCGATGACGCCACCGAAGAGGGTGGACACGCAGAAGGTGACGCCGCCAATGGCTAAATATAAGCCTTGGATCAGCGCGTTGTTCCCCGTGATGCGCAGGATGTAGAAACTGACCGCGAACGAATAGAAAAGAGAGGCGACATTGGAGACTAACGCCCCCAAGAAGGTCAATGAGAAATTCCTGTTGCGGAACAGGCTTTTTGGCTTGGGTGCAGGTGTTTCGTCCATGGTCTTTCCTCCGAGGTTTGGGGTTAGTCTATCCAAGCGCGGCTTTTTGTGAAGGAACAATCGGTTTCACCTCAACGCAACCAAGGAAACTTACGGTTGCCCAAGAAAACGAGCATAATGGTTGCCATGGGCAAACGCGTGTTCCTCTTTCTGCCTTTGCTGCTTGTTTCCTGTTCTTCGAGCCAGGCCGTTTTTAGCTCGGAATCCTCGTCTGGTTCCACTTATGTCCCAACTAGGCGCGACCATATCGTGGAAAGCATGTTGGCGATGGCTTCCTTCCGTTGGACCCCAAGCGAAGACATTCCTTATTATGACCAGAACCCAGAGAAAGGTTTCTTCAAAGGGCGGGAGTACGTGGGCCTTCCCTACACGATGGAACAAGGCCGTACCGCGACGCTAGGCGATCCGCTGGGCATATTCAAAACGCAGTTGGCGGAGGATGGCTACACCTATGTGGGGCCTAACGCTTGGAATGCGTATTATGGTTCGGATTGCTCATCGTCGGTGGAAGGCGCTTGGCGGCTCAATGGGCTTGAGACCGGCGCGGTTTATACCGGATCGATGATTCCAGGGGAGAATAGCCGCGTTTTGGCGGTGGGGGATTACTCCTATTCCTCCCGGGAGAAGATGACGGAATCGATTTGTTTGGATAATGGTTTGGAGAAAATGTATGCCGCTTATAGGGCCCTTTGTCCAGGGGACGCGGTTGTTCGCCGGGTGAAGACTTCGTCGGGAGGCTTCGCGGGGCATGTGCGCCTTGTGGAATCGGTGGACGCGGAGAACGAAACCGTCACCGTCATCGAGCAGTGTGGATATGGCATCGATTCCCAGACCACCACGACTTGGCGGGTCCACAAAGAATATGGGTTTGGCGGTTTGTACCAAAACCGTTATATCCCCATCACGCCGAAAGGATTGGAATGACCATGCGCGCGTTTGACCCACACGTTACGATCCATACGAAGCGCTTGCTGCTCCGCTACATGGAAGAAGCGGACACGCATGACATTTTCCAAAACATCAACCATGACCCCGAGGTGCTTCGTTTCTTCATCGACAAATACGTGGAAAAGGAAGAGGACATGACGCTAGGGCGCACCATCGCTTATTGCCTTGAGGCGAAGCGGTACCTCTTCGCGATCGTCCTAAAGGAAACGGGGGAGACCATCGGGATGCTTTTGGAATGCTCTACGCCCACGGATGTTTTTCCAAACGTTGAGATTGGCTTCGCCATTGGTAAACCTCATTGGAACCAAGGCTATGTCACGGAAGCCGTTCAGGCGGTGGTTCCGTTTCTGTTTAAGCAAGGCGTGCATCGGATTACCGCCTCCCATATCGTGGAAAACGAGGCCTCGGGAAAGGTGATGCGGAAGTGTGGCATGGCTTACCAAGGACGCCACGATGAAGAAGTGTTTTACCATGGCACGTACCACGACTTAGATTGGTACTATTTGCTCGCTCCAACTCACCCCGACAATCATTAAGATTGTGTTTTCGGGGTCGATATGGTTATCTAATGCAGTTATGACTTTCACCAACCTTTGCATCGTCACTCGAAACGGAGTGATCGAAAACGGCTATCTCCGCATCGAGAATGGTCTTATTTCCGATTTTGGCCTAGGCCAAGGGCCGATGGACGCCAAACGGATCGATAAAAGCGGATTGACCGCCTATCCCGGATTCGTCGACATTCACGTCCATGGATCTGCGGGCATCGATTTCATGGATGCCAGTCCCGAAGAATACGAGACCATCGCCGCTTCCTTGTACGAAGAGGGCGTGACCACCTTTTTGGCCACGACGTTGACCAGTGGCGAAGAGGCGTTGGCGAAGGTTTGCGAAAGCGTCGCCTTAGCCAAGGAAAAGGTTCCTTCCTTAGGGGGGATTCATTTCGAGGGCCCTTATATTTCGGAAAAGTACAAAGGTGCCCAGAACCCCGAATTCATCCGCGATCCGAGCATCGAAGAGTTTGACCGCTTGCAAAAGATCGCAGGCGGGTTGATCCGCTACATTTCCTTGGCCCCGGAAAAAAGTGGGGCGATGGAGTTCATCCGCCACGTCACCAAACAAGGGGTGCACGCCTCCGCGGGCCACACTGACGCTTCCTTTGCCTGCGTGGAAGAAGCGATCAAACAAGGTTTGGACCACGTTACCCACACGCATAACGCGATGTCCCCGCACCATCACCGCAATCCTGGCGTGGTGACCGCCGCGATGTACTTCGAGCAGCTTTTCACCGAGGTCATTTGCGACAAGGTCCACGTTTGCCCCGATACGTTGCGCACCTTCTACCGCATCGTCGGGCCGGACCGTTTCGTGGCCATCACCGACGCGTTAAAGGTCAAACATAGCGACATCCAGTCCTTCCAGTTGTTTGGGCTTGACTGCGTGAGGAAGCAAGACGCCGCATATCTTACTTCCGGTCCTTTGGCAGGCTCTTTGCTTTCCATGGACCAAGCCTTCCGAAATCTGAAGGAAGTCACCGGCGCTTCCCCGGTAGAGTTATCGAAGATGACGTCCACAAACGCCGCAAAAGGCCTTGGTTTTGACGATCGCGGGGTCATTTTGCAAGGAAAATTGGCCGATTTGGTGCTACTAGATGCCAACGATCAGGTTCAAGAAGTCTATAAGTTAGGGGAGAGGGTCAAATAATGGTACGCCCTGCGTTGGATCCTTCCTTCCAGCCCCTTGTCACCGCGTGGCGGCAATTCGGGAAAGACGTTGCCCTTCATCCGCACCGTCAGCATCTCATCGTCGCCGTGGAACGCGCGGGAGGGTACATTTACCGCCGCGAGTTCGACATCTTCCCCGACGGGGTGGACGATGCGCGCAACGCTTTGATCGTCGAGCGTCTCATCAAATCCATTTTGTGGATCATCGGTGGGTTCAAAATCTACATCGCCGGAAGCCATGCCGTATATCTCGCCATCAAGGACTATTACCGCGTCGGCGGGTTAAGGGATTTCGACTTCGATTTCTGGTCGACGACGTTTGAGCGTCCCGTCGAAGTGGTGGAATGCACTTTTGAGACGATTCCAAACGAAGTCGTTTCCAGCCAAGCCGCCGGCGGGCATTTGGATGGCCGTCGCATCGGCTTTGACGCCGGTGGAAGCGACATCAAGGTCTCCGCGGTGAAGGATGGCCAAGTCGTCGATAGCAAGGAAATCGTTTGGCTCCCGAAGCTTAACGAGGACATCCAATACCATTACGACCACATCCACGAAGCAATGAAGGCCGGTGTGGAGATGCTTGGCGGGGACGTTGACGCGATCGGCATATCCGCCGCAGGGGTCATCGTTGACGATCGCCCGATGGTTTCCTCTATCTTCATCAAGGTCCCCAAAAAGGACTTTGAGCTCGTCAAATACGCTTACGTCAACTGTGTCCATCGTTTGGAAAAAGAACTGGGTCACCCCATCCCCTATGTGGTTGCCAACGACGGCGACGTCACCGCTTTGGCGGGGGCGAGCGACTTGCATGACGATTCGGTCCTCGGCATTTCCATGGGCACCTCGGAAGCGGGGGGCTACGTGGACCGGCATGGCAATCTTACGGGCTGGTTCTCCGAGCTTGCCTTCGTGCCCGTCGATTTGAATCCTTATGCCCCGATGGACGAATGGTCCAAGGACTTTGGCGTGGGGTGCAAATACCTGTCCCAAGACGCGGTGATCCGTTTGGTCCCCGAGGCTGGAATCGAAATGGACGAAAGCCTGACTTTGGCGGAAAAACTGAAGCACGTGCAATCCTTAATGGAACAAAACGATCCTCGGGCGGAGAAGATCTTCGCCACCATTGGCGTCTATTTGGCCTATGCCCTTGCCTACTACGCGGAGTTCTACGAAATCAAGCACGTCCTTTTGTTAGGCCGCGTAACCTCGGGAAAGGGTGGGGACGTCATCCTTTCCGTCGCGAAGAAGACGTTGGAAGAGGATTTCCCCGAATACGCCTCCTTTGATTTGACGATGCCCAGCGAGAACCTTCGCCGCGTGGGGCAATCGATTGCCGCGGCGAGTCTGCCGAAGAGGTAAACGAATGGAAGAAGCGCTGCGCCAATTTGCCTTGAAGGGCGACATCACCGCCATCTCCCCTTTGGGGAATGGCCTTATCAATAAGACGTTTCGCGTGGACACCACCGAAGCCTCCTATGTTTTCCAATACGTTAACGTTACGGTCTTTCCGAACGTGGAAGGGCTCATGTCCAACATCGATTTGGTGACGAAGCACCTGGAAAAGAAGGGCATTCCTACCTTGTCCGTCATTCCCACCAAAGACGGCAAGTCGTTCCTTTGCCATGAAGGCGAGTATCTTCGTGGCTACGAATTCATCGAGGACGCGTTTTGCTACGAAAAGCTTCCGTCCTTGGATTTGGTCGAAGCCTGCGCGAAGGGCTTTGGGATTTTCCATCGTGGTTTGGCGGATTTGGACGCGACGAAACTCGTGGACGTCATCCCGGGTTTCCATGACACCCCCAAACGGTGGCAAGCGTTCCAGGATGCCTTGCGGAAAAACGCGGCGTCCCGGGCCCATGAATGCATGGAGGAGATTTGCTTCCTGCAAAGCCAAACCGACGTCTATCCGTTATTGATGGATGGGCTAAAGCGGGGCGAGGTGCGTTATTGCGTCGCCCATAACGACCCGAAGATCAATAACGTCGCTTTCTCGAAGAAGGATGGAAGCGTGCGTTGCGTCTTGGATTTAGACACCGTCATGGGTGGGACGTTCTTATTCGATTTTGGCGATGGTCTACGTTCCCTTTTCACGGGGGATAACGAGGATAACCGCGACACGTCCTTGATGAAAGTGGACGTGGATGTCTATCGCGCCTATCTCCGCGGATACATGGAGCAGATGCGCGATGTCGTGACGCGCGAGGAAGTGGCCTTGATGCCTTATAGCGTCCTCGTCATCACGTTGGAGCTTGCGATGCGCTTCCTGATGGACTTCCTTAACGGGGATGTCTATTTCCGCGTTTCTTGTCCCGACCATAACCTGGTTCGGGCCCGCACCCAAATCGCTTTGGCCAAAGACATCCTCCTTCATCTTCCCGAGCTAGCCTCCATCACGGAGCAGGAGATGCAAGCCAAGTAAAGGGTTGCGCTTTCTTTCGTAAGGGAAAGAAACTAAGATTTACTCACAAAGAGGTAATAACCATGGATCTACTTATCCTTGCCGCCGGCATGGGCTCTCGTTTCGGCGGACTCAAACAAATCGAGCCTTTCGACGATCGGCAGAATTTCATCATCGACTACTCGGTGTTCGATGCCAAACGCGCTGGTTTCGACCGTGTCATCTTCCTTATTAAGGAAGAAAACCGCGAGATATTCGAATCCACCGTGGGCAAGCGCGTCGCTCAGTATATTGACGTTGCCTATGCCTACCAGAAACTCGAGGTCATCCCCGAGGGGTATTCCTTGCCCGCGGAGCGCGTGAAGCCTTTGGGCACCGCTCAGGCGATCTATTGCGCCAAAGACGTCTTGCGCAGCGACTTCGCGATCATCAACTCCGACGACTTCTATGGCGCCGACGCTTTCAAAGTCGCCGCCGACTATCTGAAGTCCTTGCCGAAGGGAGCGAAGGGCAAATACGCCAACGTGGCCTATTACGCCGCCAACACCATGACCAAGAACGGGTCGGTGAAGCGTGGCATCCTTCTGTTTGATGAAAGCAAGAATCTCAAGGCCCTCGTCGAGAGCAAGCTCGAGTGGCGCGGGGAAGACATCTACGCCGCCCCGCTAGACGGTGGCGAGATGAAGAAGATCCCGCACGATTCCTTGGTGTCCATGAACATGTTCGTGTTCACCCTCGACATCATCGACCGTCTCGAAGAGAACTTCGGTCCCTTCCTCGATGCGAACAAAGACAATCTGCTCAACTGCGAATACCTTATCCCCACCCTGGTGTCGGATTTGGTGGAACGTGGGGAAGCCCGTTGCGAAGTGCTTTCCACTGACGCGGTGTGGTATGGCGTGACGTATCGCGAGGACAAACCCGATGTCGTGGCTTCCTTGGCGAAGCTCGTCGAAAAGGGCGAATACCCCGCGGACCGCTTCGGCAAGCTTTAATCCTGTGTCATTGGAAAAAAAGAGGCGCGCGGCGCCTCTTTTTTGATGGAACGATCAGCGGGGATCGAACCGCTTTTGGATATAACGGTTTAGCTTGAGCTTGGGTTTTGCCGAATCGACTTCTTCCCAGGTGAGGGCGTGGCAACGCCACTTTCCAATCCAGGCGGTTAGCCTTCCCTTGACGGTCCAACAAAGTAACGCTCCGCCTTCTTTGCGGTATTTGCGGAATCTCGGCAACAAGGAGTAGTGGACTTCCACGTCAAGGAAGTCGAATTCCCGCAATAGCTCTGGGGAGGCGTGTTTCACCGCTTCGGTCCCCACGAGATAGCCCAAGGGAAGTTTGGCTCCGAGTTTTCGCGCGTGGCGGAGGATTTCGTCCCAAAAGGAAATGAGCAGGCAATCGTCGAGATTGGGTAGTGCATGGATGATTGGCAACGCCTCTTCGACGATTTCGTGTTCGTTTCCTCCATAGGACTTTAGTTCCAAGACCATGGGGACGTTTTTGTCGTTTAAGGCAAAGAGCTCTTGGAGGGTGAGCAAGCGGCTTCCGTCGGGGAGACGGTAGTTTTCCTTTACTTCCTCTAGGGTCAATTCCTCTATGGTTCCTTCCTTCCCACACATACGGAGCAAGTTGGAATCGTGGCACACCACGAGGCCTCCGTTTTTGCAGCGGTGGATATCGCATTCGAAGGGTTGGTTGGCTTCGATGGCGGCGATAAAGGCGGCTTTGGAGTTTTCGGGCCGCGTCAAATCGTGGAGCCCACGGTGGGCGACCCCGTTTTGAAACTTCCGTAAGTGAGAGACGATGCTTGGATCCATGGATAGAGCATAAACCTTCTCCCTCTTTTTATCCAAGGGCATAGAATATGCCTATGAATCCCGAAAACGTTTCGCGCATCAAAGATGCCCTTCAGAAAAGTCGCCTGACCGTCTTTTTGGGCGGGGCGGGGGTCTCCGTGGCCTCCGGCATCCCCGATTTCCGTTCGCCTGGTGGTCTTTATAGCCAAAAGAGGGCGGATGGAAGGCGGTACGAAGAACTCCTTTCCTCCGATTATTTCTTCGAGGACACCAAAGGCTTCTACGATTTCTATTGGGAGAAGATGGTGGCCCCGCTAGCCAAACCTAACGCCGCCCATTTGGCGTTGGCCGAATTCGAGCGTTCCCATTCTCTTGCCATCCTTACCCAAAACATCGACGGCCTCCACCAGATGGCGGGTTCCAAGCGTGTCTATGAGCTCCATGGCACGACGGCCCGTTACCATTGTTTGGGCTGTGGCAAGAAGTTCGGGATCGAAGAGCTGGAACGTCATGGCGTACCCCATTGCCCGCATTGCGGAGGCATTATCAAGCCCGACGTCGTTTTGTATGGGGAAGGGTTGCCCGAAGACGCGTTATTCGGGGGCATCGAAGCCGTGAGCAAGGCCGATGTGCTCCTTGTCGCGGGAACTTCGTTGCGCGTGTATCCGGTCGCGTCGATTCCACAGTATTTCCGTGGGGGTCTTGCGGTCATTTTCAACGCAGAACCCACGCCGCAGGACGTCAATTTCGACATCGTCGTGCGCGATGACTTGACCACCGCGCTGCCCGAGGTGCTCCGATGAACGCTTTCTTCCGCCACTTCGGACTAGTGAACCGTCACCGCTTTCAGGTGTGGCGGAACGGTTGCCGGTGTGGCATCGGTTTCCATTGCCTGTTCCACGATTTGAGCAAATACGGGCCTAAGGAGTTTTGGCCTTCGGTACGTTACTTCGCCGGGGACCATTCTCCGGTGCTCGAACAACGAAAGAACGAGGAATACTTTTCCACGATCTGCCAACACCACACCCGCAGGAACAAACACCATTGGGAATACTGGACCGACTTTTACATGGGCCGGATCATCGCGAAAACGATGCCCTATGTCTATGCGACGGAATACGTCTGCGACATGCTCGCGGCGAGCTATTGCTATGATCCTAAGGGCTTTTCGGGGCAAAAGACATTGGATTACTATATGGCCCGAAATGGGCATTACTTCATGTCCGATGCCACACGGGAATACGTGACGTGGTGTTTGACCCGCTTTGCGGAGTTGGGCTTCGCCGGGCTAAAAAAGGCGGACACAAAGAAAGCCTACGCCGAGATCTGCTCCCGCCATTCCGACGTGCGCATATACGGTACGTCCTCGCAGGAGGGCGCATTGCCCCCGCTACGATAGGGGTATATAATTCAGCCGTCTTTTTGAGGTACCTATGAAGAAAACGACCGTGGAAAAAGCCAAAGAGAAGCCTAAGTTCGAAGAGCCTCGCACGCGAAGCAGGACCTTCGTCATCGGATGTGGGAAACTCGGCGCGAGCATCGCCAACGATTCCTCCCGCCGCGGTTTTTCCGTGGTGGTCATCGACTCCGATCCCGACTCCTTCGCTTTGCTCGAGGAGAACTTCTCGGGGGACCGTTTCGTGGCCGACGCCGCCGATTTGTACGCGTTAAAAACCCGTGGGCTTCCCGCGGCGAAGGAAGTCATCATCACCACCGGTGACGATAACCTGTCCCTGTTTTTGGCCAAGGCGTGTGCCCGCATTTACCAGATTCCCTACATCTTCGTCCGCTTCGACGACCCCGACATGGGCTTATTGCTGCAACGCGAGAGCAATATCCGCATCATCTATCCGTTCCAGCTCAGTCGCGACTATTTGAACAAATTGCGTGAGGAGGCCCAAGGCAAATGAGAAAGATCGTCATCGCCGGCGGCGACTCCAAAGCCGAATACATCATCAATTCCTTCCGAAAGCAGAAGGACACCCAGCTCGTGGTCATCAATCCTTCCAAGGAGGTGGCCGAGCGTTTGAAGCAGGCCTGCAAGATCGACGTGCGCCATGGCGAGCCGTGGTCCCGTAGGGCCTTAGAGGATTCCGACGCCTTCGACGCGGACGTATTCGTCGCCCTTTGCGATTCCGACACCGATAACTTCGCCGCCTGCTTGATGGCGAAGGAAATCCTTAGCCCCAGCAAGGTCATCTGCGTCGTGGATAACCCCAACAACGTGGAATTCTTCGAGGCGTTAGGCGTTCCTTCCGTCATTTCCTCGACCTATGAACTCGGGCAGAAGATCATGAACGAGGTGTCCATCAACGAACTCGCGAAAGTGGTGGCCAACGTCGGAACGAGTTTGGAATTCATCGAATTCCGTGTCTTGCACGAGCACGCGATTTGCGACCGCTTCATCAAGGACATCCGTTTCCCTTCCTACGCCTCCATCGCCGCGATCGTGCGCAATGGCAAAGCCATCATTCCGAACGGTAACATCGAGATCAAGGCCCGCGATAAGCTCTATATCGGCACCGAGCCGGTCAATAAGAAAAAGGTGTACGACTACCTACAATCCAAACGTCCGCTTTCCGCCCTCGGGGCCAAGATCGCCGCGGTGGGCGAGAACGTCCGCACGCAGCGCGCCAACCGTAAAAAGAACGAGGAATAATGGGCGAAGACTTCACCGCAAAACCTGTGAAGGAAGTCACGGGCTTCCGCATGCTTTTGGGCCATTTGGGGATGTTCCTCATCCTCATTGGCTTGATTTCGGCGTTGCCGATGCTGGTCGTTCCCTTCTTCCCGGACGAAGTGGAGGCCTTGCCCGTCTTTGGCGGGGTGGCCGGATGGAACATCATCGTCGGCGCAACGCTATTCTTCGTGTTTTCCTTCAAGAAAAAGAAGACGCGCTTCTTCCGCCGGCAGGAATCGGTCCTTTTGATGCTCATTTGGCTTTGCGCCATCTTCTCCGGGGCCGCGCCTTTCTTCATTTTCGGTTTGATGGGGAAAATCGATTACACGTTCACGGGTGCCGTGTTTGAGTCCACTTCGGGCTACACGACCACGGGTTTGACCGTCTTCCGTGACTTCATCGACGTCCCGGGCGCGTTTTGCTCCCACGTCTTGACGTTCCACCGCGCGCTGACCAACTTCATCGGCGGCGTGGGCTTGGTGCTTTTGGTCGCCTCGGTGCTTGGCGCGAGTGGTGGTGGCGTGTCTTTGTACGTTTCCGAAGGGCATGCGGACCGTTTGTTGCCAAACATCACGAAGTCCGCCAAGCTCATCTTCGGCATTTATTTCTTCTACACTGCCTTGGGCTTCGTCGCGTTGATGCTGGCGGGCATGCCGGTGTTTGACGCCTTGACCCATTCCATGTCGGCCCTTTCCGGTGGCGGCTTCTCCTGCCGGGCCAACAACATCGCCTCCTACCGGTATCTTGAAGGGCAGGTGCTTCCGTATGGCTTCATGCCCGTCAATTCTTTAATGATTGAAATCATTATCATGGTGTTGGTTATCTTTTCCGCTATCTCTTTCATGCTCCACACGTACTTGCTGCGGTTCCGCTTCAAGACGTTCTTCGGGGACGATGAGATCCGTTATGCCATCATCGCCAACGCTTTGTGTATCCTCATTTGCTTCTTTGGGGCCTTAGGGGCCATCAGCGCCTCCACGGGAAGCGCGTTCTTCGAACCTTCGGGGGAAGTGCTGCGCGCAAGTTTCTTCTACATTATCGGCGCGACCACCAATAGCGGCTTCTCTTCGACCACGACGGATTCGTCGCACTTCGTCGTCCACTTCTTCGACGGAGGGGCGGGCAATGCCGCCTTCATGGGCCACACGTTCGTCATCTTGATGATTTTGGTGATGTTGGTCGGCGGTGGCGCCGGGTCTAGCGCCGGTGGCATCAAGCAATACCGCATCGTGGTGAGCATCCGTAGCATCTACTATTCGCTGCGTTATCGTTTTGCCTCGGCCCATCACCTCTATCCGAAACTCACCAACCGTTATGGCGAGACGAAGGAACTCGATGACGATACCGTGGCGGAAGCCCATCATTACATCTTCCTGTTCGTGGGCATGTTCTTGCTTTTGACGACGGTGATCATCATCGCCGATCCCACCAACTACAACGTGGAAGGGGCGATGTTCGACATGGCCAGCGCGGTTTCTAACACTGGTCTTTCCTTCGTCGTGGGTCCGGATTACGCGACCACGCGCACCGTGGCGTCGTTTGTCACGCTATGGGCGATGTCGGTGGGCATGTTGCTTGGCCGACTTGAGATCTTGCCCGCGGCCTATGCCGTTTCCAACATTCCCTTGGAGATCCGTCACCGCAGGCAACAAAAGGAAATCCGCCTACGGGAAAAGGAAAAAGAGGCCGTCTATGGCCTAGAGGAAGGAGATTAATCCATGTTGATCGATGAGATTCGCAAGGCTTCGATGCAAGCCATGAAAGACCATGATCAGGAGGCCCGCGCCGCCTATTCGATGGTCATTAGCAGATACCAGGCTTTGCTGACTTCCGGGAAAGGCAAGGAAGTCACCGACAAAGACGTGACCGCCATCCTCATCAAATTCTCGAAAGAGCTGGAGGAGGAGCGTCAAGGATACCTTAACGCGGGAAGAAACGAAACCGCCGAAGGCATCGCTAAGCAGACGGAGGCCGTGGCGAAGTTTTTGCCCAAACTTCTTTCCGAGGAGGAGATCCGTTCCATCATCGAGAAGTTGGAGGATAAATCCATCCCTTCCGTCATGCGGTTTTTCAAGGCCAATTACGATGGGAAGGCCGACATGGGTTTGGTCTCGAAGGTAGCGCGGTCCCTTCAGTGATTTGGCTCTTCCTTTCGTCTTCTCCCCATCTTATAATTTGTCCCGCTCGATTCCGTTAGGGAAAGGGCGCCACAGGGGTGTGGTTCAATGGCAGAACAGAGGTCTCCAAAACCTTTGATGAGGGTTCGATTCCTTCCACCCCTGCCAAATAGAATATAAGTTCTTGATACAATGGTGTCAGGAACTTTTTTAGTTAAAACAGCCCATCGTGGGCTCTTTTTCGCTTTTTTGGTCCCTTCCAGTATGCGCCCTTCCTCTCTTTGGACCCGAGGAGGGGCGGAAGCGGTGGATACTGAAAAACCTCATTCGCATACGAACTAGGCCATTCGCGCACAAACCCTATCCACTCGCGCACGAACACTGTTCACTCGCACACGTTATCCAGCTATCTCGACTTTGGCAAAGTATTTGATGTACGATGTGGGGCATTCCTGGCGCAGTTAAATCAACTAGATTAAATCGAAAGAATCCATTTTATTAACCAAATTACATCAAATTCCCTAATTAGGTTAGAGTCCCATGGCAAAATTGTGGTAAAGATACTTAATCTGTAAACGGTGGCGGAAAACCGATTGGCGACGTCGAAAATAAAAGTTCTACCAAAAGTAGAGAGAATTCTTAGCCATTTATTTGCCATGCTCACTTGCTAGGCGCATGATGTGGCCGAAAGGAGCGAGACATGGAAAAGCAATACGAAATAGGAAATCTCATTACCGAACAAAGAAAACTCAAAAATCTCACTCAGCGCGAACTCGCAGATGCCTTAGGCGTCACCGATAAGTCCGTCTCCAAATGGGAAAACGGCAGAAGCCTCCCCGACACGAAAATCATGCCGCGCCTATGCGAGGTGCTTGGCATCAGCGTAGAAGAGTTGTTGGAAGGCAAACTTAAGCCTCTTGCGGACTCCCCGGAACTCGATGATCTACAGCGCATTGAGCACGTCTACAAATACTATTCCGACGACCACCGCGTGAACGTCGGCGTATCCGATATCAATCTGACGTTCAACCTTGGCGAGCGCGTCGCGATAACGGGTCCTTCGGGATCGGGCAAGACGACCTTGCTTAAGATGATCGGCGGAATTGACCGCTTCGAACGGGGCGAGATCTTCATCCGCAAAGAAGGGATTTCCCGCTACGACGACGAGGACTACGAATCATACCGGAAGGACTTTATCGCTTACATCTTTCAGGAATATGGGATTCTCGACCATTATTCGATCATCGATAAC
>JAILIV010000070.1 GCA_024695105.1 Bacilli bacterium | reverse complement strand
GAGCATGATGTTTCGGGCCTTATAGGGCTGGTAGGCGCCCGTTTGCATGTCCACTTCGAAGAGGATCGGCACGAAGATGTTGACGATGAGCAAGACGATCTCCGCGAGGAAGAAGGCGTTGCCGACGTAGAGGATCGTCTTGCCGATCCAGCTTTTTTCCTTGAGGTATTTGACGATGTATCGCGTCCAGGCCAGGATGGTGGATCCCATCAAGATGAAATAGGCCACGGTGTCGGCGTAAAGGGCGATGGTCCACTTGTTGGCGTCAAAGACGCCCCAAAGGATGTCGGTGAGGAAATGGACCGCCAGGGTCGTGACGAAGACGCGGTATGCGCCGATCGCGGGCAGGGAGACGGTGGCCTTCTTGCGGAAAATGTCGACGTTGATGACCACGTGGATAACCAAATAAACGACGACGACCAAAGAGTAGTTCCTGGATTTCGTGATATTTTACCTTGCCTGGCTGGGCCTTTTCCACGTTTTTCCGATGAGGCCATGCGCGCTACGCAAGGGAGTGGTATAGTCTTCCGCGTATGGAAAGCAAGCTGACGCGCAAAGGACGGATGACCTACCTGATCGTCAAACTGGTCGTTTTCTCTCTCCTTGGGGTGTTCGTCTTCATCTTCAAAGACGGCCATGTGCAGCATTTGAAGCCCTTCATCGGGACGTTGATGCTCCTTTACGGGGCGGAAGGGATCCTCTATGGCGCGCTTTGCCACCATTTGGGATTGTTCCGCCAAAGCAGAACCTATTTGGGACTGGTGGAATTGATCCTGGGTTTGGTCTTGATCATCTCCGAACTGCCGTTTGACTACGTATGCATCATTTGGGCCACGTGGTCCATCGTGCGCGAATCCCACGAAGTGAAGGAGATCGTCACCGATTTGGAGACGCCGCTTCCCAAGGTATTAAGCGGGGCGGAATCCATCGCGGTGTTCATCTTCTCGGTGTTGCTTATCGTCAACCCGAATGAGGGCCATGCGGTCATCCACCTGGGGTTATTGACCATTGAGCTCATCCTGAACCCGTTGGTGGTCCTCATCGACGAGTGGTTGCTTGACCGAAAGGAAAAGAAAGCGCAGGGGGATACCCCAAACAAAGACGAGGAGGGGGAGTGACCCTCTTCTTTTTTTCATTCGTCGTGCAAGGGGACCGGGGCCTGACAAGAAGGGCAGCGGTCGACCGTGCCTTGGAAGTATTCGTGGCCGCAGTAGGGGCACTTACGGGTAATGATTTCCCCATCGAACCTCTTCGCGGTTTTTAAGGGTGCCTCTTGGATGGTTTTGACCAGGGTCGTGACGAAAAGGGTAAGCGTAATGGCTTCCCAAATCGCGCAGAAGATCCAAACCCCGCGATCCACCTCAAAGTAGGACTCCATCATGGTGTCGCCGACGGAAGCGAAGGCATGGAGGAAGGACTCCCCCACGGAATAGGTGCCATTCAGGTAATTCACGGCCTCTTGGTTGAAGGTCGTCGTGGTCCGTACGGTGAGGGCAGGGTCGGTGTCGTTGCCTTGCATCCCCTCAAAGGCCCAGTTGGTCTTGTTCCCGTCATCCGCGGCGTAGACCAAAAGCCAATGGGATTCGTCTTGGAACATGCTGAGGTATTTGTCGTAGGCATAGCCTTCCAAAGACGAGTAGTGCCCTTTCCAAAGGTCGTTGTGGATGGAGACGAAGGCGGGGGTGACGCCCGAGCGTTCATAGAAGAGCCGGAAGGTGTCTTTAAGGCCATCTTCTTCCGCCTGCGTCAACACGTCGAGGCCATCCTCGATGCGCAGGGTGGAGCTATAGCCCGTGTCGATTTTGTGGGGGTTATGGAAGCCCGCCATGGGGATCACGGCGGCGGGAACCAAAGTGGCGATCCCGAGGACGATGAGGGACGTGATGCTTTGCTTGCGGGCGGTTTTGGGGTCGGCGTTGGTGTAAAGGGTGCGGCCGTTGCCGAAACGGTCGTAGTAGACGTAGCAATGGGCGCCGGGGAAAGGGCGCGACGAGGTGCGGGTCGCGGGGGCTCCGCTTCCGCCAGAACCACCATGGGATCCGCCTCCGCTAGAGCCGCCTCCGGAAGAATGGGGCATAGGTCATCCTCCTTCTGAGTGGAATTATAATGCAAAACGCCGGACGACTCCCTAGGGCTTTGCCGTAAGGGCGGATTGACGTACCATTTACATGGAGGAAAGCCCATGCGCATTTTCCATAAGATCCTTTTGTCGGTTTCGTCCCTTGGCTTCCTCGCCGCGGGGGCATTCGCCTTTTCGTCGCAACCCGTCGTGGAAGCCAAAGCCGATTCTGGCACCTCCTATCCCCGTAACGGGCAAAGCGGCACGATGCTTTACGTCAATGGCAACAGCACCTACTTCAATACCGGCGAAGCCGATTTGGCGATCTATTGCTGGAATAATTCCGGCGGCGCATGGAGCGGGAAGACCAACGCCCGCCTTTATGGCGACCTTCTCCCCATCGCCTTCCCGACCCTAGGTGGCAATAGCGTCACCTGGTCCTACTTCAAGATCTGCCGTTACAACCCTTCGAAGGACCCTGGGGTGGATGGGGAGGACGGCGTGTATAACGAAACCGCCTCCATCTCCATCGGCAACCTCATGTACGCCCAAAACACCTTCGTCATCACCGGTTATGGCGAAGGGAAGTCGATCCATTACCAAGTCACCAGTTCGCAGCAATACGGCCTAGGCGCGGAAAAACACGTCTACCTTGACCTCTCTTCCTTCCCGAGTTGGGAAGAAGACGGGGCGAAGTTCGGGCTTTATTTCGCCCGTCCCTTCTATGGATGGTCGGATGGCTGGGGCGTGTCCCACGTCGACGACAAGACCTATGCCCCTTCCTTCTGCTGGAAGGTGCAGGGGCAGGATAACGACCATCTCTATGAGTGCATCGTCCCCAATTACACGAGCCTGTGGAGCATGGTGATCGCCGTGCGTTTCAAACCCGCGGCCACCGCGCCTGGATGGAACAACGTCTGGAACCAAACCCAGGACCTTGGGTTCAATTCGGGCAACGAAAGCGCCAACGTCATCGAGGTGCAGGATTGGAACCGGGGCGAACTAGAGGCCACGCCCATTACCATGGCTGCCCGCGTGGGCTTCTATGGCCAATTTTTCCTCGACACCGTGAAGTGCTCCGGCACCGGGGCAACTGATGCGACCACGTCGGGCCAATGGACCGCCGTGGCCAGCGAATACCAATATCACCTTTCCCGTATTCATGCCGGTGAGGTGTGGAAGGCCGAGGCCAACCAAACGGGGACGATCTTAGAGCAGGCCGTGGCCCGTTACGACGAGATCGTCTTCGTCAAGGGCTATAGCCACGCCGACTTCATGAACCGCGTGACCTCCGAGGGGCGCGTGGTGGCCTTGGGGTTCTATGACGACACCGTATTCCATTCGGACAATTCCAAATGGATCATCGTGCTTCTTGCGGGGGCCTTTGGCGCGACGCTGGCGGGACTTCTCTATGCCTTTGCCAGAAAGCGGAACAAAGTGAGGGATTAACATGAAGATCAAGATCGTTTTGAAGCAATACGGCACGGATTTCTATCCCGTGGCGAAGACGCCTTACCTCTACGAAGACCTCTCCGAAGGCTTTGCCTTGCCCTTAGGGGAAGCCAAAGCCGAGCCCAACGAAGAGCAGGGGAAATGCCTTTTCACCCTTTTGGGCAAAACCGTCGAATTATCCTTAGGCAAGACTTCCTATCCCTCCTTCTACGTGGGGGATGAGCATTACGAACTCGAACTTACGTTAGAGAAATAGAACAAGCGAAAAGAAGAAGGCCATCCTAGCATCCAGGACAAAGGGATGGCCCTTTCTTTTTGGGGAAACGCCAAAGGAAGCGGTATAATCCCCTCGTGCCTGAAATCAAAAGCCCCAAGAAAAAGAAAGAGCCTTCCGCGAGCAAAGCCAAGCATAACGAAGTGGTCTCGGCCTATTCCGAGGAAGGAAAGCGCCGTAACGAGTCCACGCGTCGGCTCAATTTGACGTTTACCATCGTCGGTGGCGTGCTGGCCGCCGCGTTATTTGGGGCGCTGATCTTCGTGTTGATCTTCGGCTCGAACAACGGTTGGTTCGCCTAAGCGTCTTTTTCATCCTATAAGAGGGTGGAGGTGACGCGATGGATAAAGAAAAGATTTCGTCGATGGCAAAAGCCATGAAATGGGTCCCAAGCGTTCTGGGGATCCTCGCCATATTGCTCGCGGGCTTTTGCCTGCTTTTGAAAATGGAGGACGCCCAGGAGAAAACCAACATCATGCTGTTTGCTTTGCTGGCTTTGTTTGGCGTGGGGATGATCGCCTTTGGCATGGGCTTTTCCGCGGTGCTGGACGCCCTTGCTTTGCAAAGCGATAAAAAAGAGGCCGACGACGATGCCGACCTCGATATATTGGCTTAATCCTCCCCGCCAGGCTTCCCGCCTTTTTTGTCGTAACGGGGCTTCCCCCTGGAGCCACGCTTATTGTCTTTTCCCGCGAAGGGGCGGGTTTTCCCTTGATAGGAGTAGCCGGGCTTGCCGGGGATAGGTTTCTTTGGCCTACGTTCCTCTTGGCGAGGTTGATGCTCCTCTTGGGGCTTTTTGGGCTGGTTTTCCTGCTTCTTCGCGTTTTCGGTGAGGGCGTCTTTCTTCGCGTTTTCCTCCAAGAGCTTTTGAAGCAAGGCAAGTCCTTCCTCTTCGTTAAGGACCTCAACGCCGTTATGACGTAAAGCGGCGGCGGTGATGCCTTCGCCCGGGATAAGGCGGTTGGAGAAGGTGCCGTCATGGATTTGGTGGACGCCGCAGGAAGGGCTGCGCTCCTTAAGGATGGCCAAGCGCACGTTGAAGTAACTCGCGATCTGGACGGCCTTGAAGGCGCCTTCGCGGAATTGCGCGGTCACCTCGGTCCCGTCGTCATGGTAAACGAACGAGCCGCGGATCTCGCTGGGCTTTCTGGGCGTAGGCAAACCCCCTTCGACTTCGGGACAAAAGGGGATGATGTCGTAGAACTGGTTGAGCTGCTGCAAGTAGGGCTGCAGGTTATTGGTGCCTTTGTAGGTGCAGTTATCGCCTAGTAGGCAAGCGGAGACGAGGATTTTTTCCATGTCCCATATCATATACGATTCGGCCAAGCGGTGCATGAAAACAATTCTCTGTTATCCGCGCCCGAATAGCCCCAATTACCAAGGAGTGGGGATATCGTTGATGTAATGCCAAAAATGGCCGGAAGACGTCGGCTTTGTCTCTGAGAAAAAATAGATCGTTGCGTGATTAAGGGGCTCGTTTTTCTCACCGACTTCGACGTTTTGCCAAGACGCTTCCCTTCCTGCAAAGAAGATAGAGGTAAGATTATTGCAATCTTTGAATACGCTGGATTGGATTTCGCCTACTTCGGTTGGTATTACAACGCTGGTCAAAGAACTGCATTGATTGAACAAACCATGCCGAAGGACGGCGATGCTTGAATAGATGATTGCGGAAACAAGTTTTGAGCATCTTGAAAAAGAGTATTCTCCGATGTCAACGATGTTTTCTTGTAAGGCGATCGACTCCAAATCAGACCATTCAAATGCGCTCGACTGAATGATCCTGCACGAAGAGGGGATTTCTAGGGTTTTTAAAGAAGAATCATTCGTTTTGACCAATATAAGATATGGGTTGCTTTTATTGCCTACAAAGCTGCAATCGTTGGCCTCGTTATAAAGAATTGAGGGCAAATCAAAGCATCTACTCCCGAGTGAACGGAGGCCATTTCCTACGGAAACCTCCCGCAAAGAAACGCATCCATCAAATACATCCGTGCCCATAATGAGGACGCTGTTCGGAATTGCAATGGCCGTAAGGCTTGCGCATGCAAAGAAAACCCCGTGGCCAATGCTACGTAGGCCTTCTTCTAGGGAAACGGTCGATAGTTTTAGGCAGCCTTCGAATGTGTAATCGCTAAGAGAAACAACGCTCCCCGGAATTGCAATCGATTGCAACGATTCGCAATGGTTGAAGGCGCGGCATCCAATGGTTTTCAACGAGTTCGGAAGGTTTATTTTTTCAAGGGATACGCAGTTGCTGAATGCAAATTCTTCGATAGTTCGAAGACCTTGTTTGAGAAGGACGGTTTTCAATGATTTGCATTCTGCGAATGCTCCGCGTCCGATTACGTCAACTTTTTTCCCAATCTCAATTGAATCAAGAGAGGAACAATTAGAAAAAGATTGCGATCCAATCGAACGTATGTCGCCTCCCAAAACAACAGTGGAAAGATGCGGACATTGAGAAAAAGCACAAGCTCCAAGGTCTGTGACACCTTTGGAAATGGTCAGGCGTTCTAGCGATGGCGCACCATAAAAAGCGTGCGGGGCGATTCCGCCATTTCCCCGAATAGTTAAAGACGTTAGTTTTGGCGCCCCATAGTTTTTTGCCACGGTCGCCGGTATGTCTAATTGGCTTAGCCCTGTGCAGCCTTCGAAGGCCATTTCTCCTATATAAGAAACCGAGTCTGGCACTTGTAGGGACGTTAGTTGAGCGCATTTCATGAATGCGCGGGATCCGATGAAACGAATACTACTCGGCAAGGAGATGGCTGCAACGTCCGTAGAGGCAAATGCTTTTTCGGCAATTAACTTGCAATTATTTGGGACAACCACGTTAGAGGAGTCCGCGTATTTTGCGTCAATCAGGGCTAAGAAAGGATTGTTTTTATTCCCTAAGAAACGGACGCCGCGAAAGGAGTTGAATTCTAAAGAACTACATTCGGAAAAGACTCCGTTCCCTAAAACCGTTAAACCATTTCCCAAACTGACGGTTGCTAATGTGGTGCATAGGGCAAATGCACCGCTATCAATGTGCGTAATGCTGTCGGGGAGATATACAGATCTGAGGCGCATGCAACCGTAAAAGGAGTTTGTGCCCAACCGCGTGATTGCTTTCCCGAACTTGATTTCGGAAATCTGGCTTTGGGAAAATGCGTAATCACCAATCTCAAGAAGGCTTTCCGGAAGAGACAACGAGTTGACGCGACATCGCTCGAAAGCATACGCGCCAATATGCTTGAGATTGGCCCCAAAGGTAATGGACTTTAATCCGCCACAACGCCCAAATGCGCCATTACCGATGGAATGTATCGCATCGGGAATTGAGACGCTTTTTAGGCAATCGCAGCAAAAGAGAGCGTAAGGAAGAATCACCCGGCAATTATCGTGTATTTCAAAAGCATCCACTGTTTTATCTAGGACTTTTTCTAAAAGGAGATAAGGATTTCTATTGGTGCCTAAATACTGGCCGCCTTTGTATTCGCTGCGAGGAATCAAAACACAGCCATCGAACGCTTCAAGACCGACGATTTCCACGGTTTCAGGGACGGGCAAGGCGGATAAAGCGACGCACCCCGCAAAGGAATGATCGCCGATTTGGGTGAGCTTTTCTGAAAAAGAGAGTGTCTTTAGGGAAGAACAGTTTTCGAAAGCTCTTTCCTCGATGCCAGTTATGTTTGGGTCTAATTCAACAGCTTCCAATTTGGAACAACGCGAGAATGCGGCGCGTCTAACTTTTCCACTTCCAGTGAGTTTGACGGTTTGGAATGGGGCGCCGTATGAACCAGCGATTTCCGCAGGCATCGCAGCGGTTTTTAGCGAGCTACAAAAGGCAAAAGCATCTTCTCCGATGGTTTTCAAACTGTCTAAAAGAACAACGGATGTAATCGACTCACAATGGGCGAATGCTTTTTCTGGGATGGCGTGAACGGTCTGCCCTTCGAATGTTCTTGGGATAAAGACGTCCCCCTCAATGTCTTTGGAATTGGGTTGGACAAGATAGCCTTCGCCATTTGAAACGAAAGAAAGCTTATCTAGGCTGCCTAGTGCGTCTATGGTGAACGTAATGGTTTGGCTTTGAAACCTGGAGTCTTCAAAAGAGGCAGTTGCATATCCACAACCCGCTGTCGTTTCGGTTGCATTTGTTTTGATCGTGAGATTCGCTTCTACGGTTTCACTTGCAATAGGCTCGCCACATTCACGGCAAGAAAGCGTCGCCGTACAAAACAAATGGTCATTGCTCCATTCGTAGGTTATTTCGTCTGCAATGTGTTGGTGGGATGCGCTACAGGAAACTCCAAACAGCAAGAACGGTAACAATGAACAAAGAGTGTGTTTATGCGCCATGTTTCCCCCCAAAGAAATACAAACAACTACCCATATCATACAAAATTTGGGGCGAGTCGATGTCTAATATGACCACTTAATGCTCCAAAATAAAGTTACATCGACGCGGAAGGACGATTGAGCGCTTCATTTAGGGGATAGGACAAAGGTTAATCGGTTGGATGGTTTCAAGGTAAGGATTCTTTGAACAACCGAATTACTTCTTTAGCGCAACCTTTAATCGGCGTGCAGGAATGCTCTTTGCCATAGTTAATTTGGCGTTGTTTACAACCGCCTTGGCACATTGGAAGAAGGGGACAACTAGCGCATTCGTCATCAATGTCCATGTCTGAAAAGAACCGCCACCAATGGGAACTTTCATCGATACCGTCGCGAACGTTGCCAGCAGAGTATTCTGGCTTTCCTAGCCATCTGTGGCATGGATATATGAGACCCAATGCATCAATAGATACGTAAGAAGAGCATGCGGCTAAGCATGGCATGGTAATCGGGCGTAGAAAGAACTTTTGAAGTAGACGTGTCGTCTCTTTTGTGACTTGCGGTTGGACAAGAGTTGGGTTCCCAAAGATGCTGTAATCTTCAAACGATTCGAAAAACGCTATTAAAGGATGCTTCGCTTTGTTCTTAAATGATCCAGTGATAGGTGGAATTGATGGGTCGGTTGAATCAATCGGAGCGACGTAAACCTGTACATTCTCTTCGGACGCGAATTCATCTCGCAAAGTCTGGGCAATCCTTTTTCCTTCTTCCGGGTTCGCAGCGTTGAAGTTGACCCTGATGCGGACTTTAAGTTTTTTGCCGGCTAAGTGAACATTTCGAATCACTCGATCATATGGGGATTCGTCCATCCGGCCATACGAATAGTCCTTTATTTTGTTATAGGCTTGGCCAATATCATCAATAGTGACCTGAATGATATCCGTCCGCCATAAAGAAGTTGCGCGGTTTAGGATAGGCTCTTCGAGAAGATAACCATTTGTGATAATTTTCGAGCGGAATTCGACGTTTGATTCGAGAAGCCTCGTCGAGATGTAGTCTATTATTTTGGTTCCTAAAAGAGGTTCTCCACCAAACCATTGTATACCGATGCTACCATCGTTTTTCGTCCTCAAAATGTATTGAACGACGTCCTCCGCGGTTTCCAAACTCATAGAGGGTTTTTCTATTCCGTTTTCAAAGCAATAAAAACATCGGGCATTGCACTTCATGGTCGGGCATATTAAGTAGAAGTACCCCTTTCCGTTGACGGACGCCCTCGCTTTGAGCCGAAGGTCTTTTAAATAACCGAGTTCATCTCGATCCTTTGGAACCAGGAAGCCCATTTTTGCCAATTGCAGAACGGTATCAGGCAGAGCGGAATAGTCGCGTTCTGCAAAAACGGTTTGATAATCGGGCTCTTTGAGCTGGACAAGACTACAGGTGAGCGTCGAAAACAAAAGCCAATGGTCTTCGTACGGCTGGGCGATAATAAATCTTGACTGTTTGTATTCCATTAAATTTAAAAAGCGCTCGTGGAAGAATCCGATGAGCGCTGACTTAATCGTTAACCGTCGCTTACGCGGCAAGTGCAGGCTTGTTCTTTGTCACACGCCGCTGAAGGTTCCGCCATTGCGGCAACTTCTAATTCTTTTAGCGTGTCTTCTAGAGGTTGTTCCAACAAAACAATCATTCGTCGCCCTCCTGCCATAATTATTTGGTGGGGTGATGATATGTCAAGTGTCGGCGCTCTGTTTGCCTAGTGTAATTTGGCGCTTGTCTAAAATGACCCAAGGACGCCTAATGAGTTAAGGAATGACCCATTATTCAATCCTGCAAGAAATGGGGCAGGAGTACAAAGGAACTTTTTTACTGTTATGTTCGCTTCGTGTATCCTATTGACTGAGAAACGGTTTTAGGAGAAAAGATATGAATGCTTTTTTGAAGGTCTCGCTACTCTTTACATCATTTGTTTTGGTTAGCTGTTCAAGCGGTTTTGGAAACTCAAGTATTAGTGATTCTTCGGAAGCGTGCACCATTAGTTACGAAGAATATGGTTCCGGCTGGATGGTGTCGGCAGTTGCCGGGGAATGTGATCATTTGGTGATTCCACAGTCCTATCAAGGAAAAAGCGTTTTGAGCATTGGCCCAGGCGCTTTTCGGGCTAATGCCAAGGTGAAAAACGTTACTCTTCCCGCGACTGTGTCCTCTATAGACTTCGATGCATTTTATCTATGGGAGACGCCAATCGTTAAAGTGGACGTTGTAGAAGACAGTCCTTATTTCGTTTATTCCGCTGGTGCCTTGCTTTCCAGAAATGCGGAGGATTTGTATTTTTGCACGAGGGACGTCAATCTCACCTCTTTTAGCTTGCCGACTGTTAAACAAATCAAAGGTTACGCTTTTTGGAACAACAAATTTGCCGATACTGTTGTTTTTCATAAAGACGTCAATCTCGTCGCCTCATGTTGTTTTTCAGGTTCGCACGTGCGGATTTCTTTTGACGGGGTTTCCACCAATTATGTAGAAGAGGGCGGGGTCCTTTGCTCGGGTGATAAGGTTTTTTGGGTCAACGGAAGCACAAAAACGGTTACGATTCCGGCGGGTAAAAAGATCTCCGATACCCCTTTTTCTCTTATGAACACTTATCTTACGGATATCGTAATACCCGAGGACGATCCGTTTCTTTTCTCGGTTGGCGGTGTAGTTTTTTCCCGTTTTCTTGGTCACAATTCGCTTTTCTTTTATCCTTGTGGTCGCACCGATTCATATTACATTTGTCCCGAGGAAACCGATGGCGTTTTTGCCCTTTCTTTAAGTTTCAACCCCTGGCTTGAAAAACTAGTGATTCAAAGGATTCGGGTTACTGCGTCTCCTTCCGCAACTTCCTACGCTTGTGATAACTTTTTGGGTTTTTTTGTAACCGAACCAGTTACATCAAGGTTTACTCTTGGCGAGTTGGGGCGTCCTGTCTTCGTTTATTCGGAAACCGAGCCGGAACCCAACCAACATGATACGTGGCATTATGTCAATGGCGAGCCAGTATTCTGGTGAGGCGATTTTTGCTTCTTCCCATGCGTATGGGGGCGTGCTATATTTCTTGTCGCGGAAATCCCGATAGCGGTTCCGTATCGAACATTGACTTTAAGGACGGCTCGATTCCGTCCTTATTTCTTTGAGGAGGTTGCATGAACGAAGAAGAAAGAGTCATCGCGGAAGCCTTAAATGGCCCCTTAGGCCAAGAAGGCTACGAACTGTTGGAAGTGCGGCTAAGCGGAGGCAAGAACAAGACGTTAAGCGTCGTGGTCGACCGTCCTAAGCCCATCTCCTTAGAGGACATCGTGGACGTCTCGGGCAAAGTGTCCGACATCCTCGACAAACTCGACCCCATCAAGGATCCCTACACCCTGGACGTCTCCTCGGCCGGGGCGGAAAAGCCCATCCCCTTGGGACGGCTGCCCGAATACGTAGGCTCCTACGTCAACCTCCATCTCTCCCATCCCTATAAGGGGGAGAACGTCCTCGAGGGCACGCTGCTAGCCCTAGACGAGGACACCATCACTCTGCAAGTGAAGGACAAGGCGCGGAAGCGCGACATCCCCTTGCCCCGCAAGGACGTCGACAAGGCGCGCCTCGCCATCGAATTCTAAAAGAAGAAAGGAAGCACCCATTATGGACGCCAGCAAATTCATCGACGCGGTCACCGAACTGTCCCAGACCAAAGGTCTCTCGCGCCAGGCCATCATCTATGCCCTCGAAGAGGCGCTGAAGAAGGCCTACATCAAATACCTCGGCGGAGGCGACGACGCGGTCGTTACCTGCCTCATCGACGAGGAGAAGGGCATCATCGAGCTCGCCCAGGTCAAGAAGGTCGTCGCGGAGGAAGACGTGGAGGACGATTACCTCCAGATCTCCGTGGACGAAGCCAACGAAGGCAAGAAGGGCAAGAAATACAAAGTCGGCGACGACTACGTCATCGTCGCGCCCGTGGAGACCTTGAGCAAGGTCACCGCTTTGGCCGTCAAGAACAACCTCCGCCAGCGTTTGGCCGAGGCCGAGCGCACCATGCTCTACGAAGTCTACAAAGACCACATCGGCGAAATGATGACCGGCGTGGTGGAGAAGGCCGACGAGCGCTCCGTCACCGTGCGCATCGACCGCACTTCCATCGAACTCGGCCGCAAGGACCTCATCGGCGACGAGTATTTCCGCGTCGGCGACCCCATCAAGGTCTATATCCAGGAAGTCAAGGCCTCCGAGCCCGCCGAAGGCAAAGCCCCCCGCGGCCCGCAGATCCAAGCCACCCGTTCCTCCGAAGGGTTCCTCAAGCGTCTGTTTGAGGAAGAGATCCACGAGGTCTACGAAGGCACCGTCGTCATCAAGGCCATCGCCCGTCAGGCGGGCGTGCGTTCGAAGGTCGCGGTCGTCTCCCTCAACGAAGACATCGACGCCACCGGTGCCTGCATCGGACAAGGCGGCAACCGCATCCAGAAGGTCGTCTCCCAGCTTGGCAATGGCAAGAACAAAGAGAAGATCGACGTCATCAACTATTCGCCCAACATCGGCATGTTCATCCTCGAGGCCATCCGCCCCGCGCAGGCTTTGGGTCTCAACATCGACGAGGAGGACAAGGTCGCCGAGATCTTGATCGATGACGGCGCCATGCCGCTGGCGTTAGGCAAGTTCAAGTCCAACCTCTCCCTCGCCAAGAAGATCACCGGCTACGACATCGACTTTGTCGAGAAGGCCAAGGCCGACGAACTCGGGTTGATCTTCGGCTCCGTGGAGGAGTGGAAGGCCCGCGCCGAGGAAGAGAAGAAAGAGGCCGAGCGCCTTGCCTACATCCAGCGTTCGCAGGAAGAGGCCGCCAAGCGCGAAGCCGAACTTCGTGCCCGCGAAGAGGCCGCCCGAGCCGCCGAGGAGGAAGCCAAGAAGGCCGAAGCTCCCGCCGAGGAAGAGATGCCCGAAGTGGTGCTTAAGCCCGTGGCTCCCAAGGCCAACGTCCGCCCCGAGGAATTCCCCGCTTCCGCGGTGAACCCCGCCGCCGCCGCTTTGGCCGCCGAGCGCGCCGCCAAGGAGGCCAAGCTCAAGGAAGAGCAGGAAGCCGCCCAGCCCACCAACGTCACCACGACCACGACCCTCGAGGACCTCGAGAAGGAACTCGAGTCCGCGAAGGAAAAGAAGACGAAGTCCGCCCTCAAGTCCAAGCGTCCGCGCAAGATCACCGAGGAAGAGGTCTCCCACGAGACCACCGTCAAGCCGGCCGTTCCGACGATGCCGGTGTATACCGAGGAAGAGCTCTCCCAGATCGAATCCGAGGAAGCCGAGGCGTTCGACGACAACAACGGCGACTACGAGGAAGAGGACTACTCCGAGTACGACGACTATTACGACGACGACGATCCGCGTAACTAGTCGAAAGATAGAAGAAAATACACATGAAACGCGAAAACACCCGTATGGACATCATTACGCACCAAGCCTATCCACGCGATATGCTTGTTCGCCTCGTGTTGTCCGACGGGGTGGTCCGCGTGGATAAGGACAGCACGATGCCCGGTAGGGGGTATTACCTCCTCAAGGACAAAACGGCCTTGGAATCCCAAAAAGGAATCAGGGCCTTGTCCCGGGCGTTCCATCGCCCTTTGACCGAAGAAGAGCTAGACGCGATTAAGGAGGCCCTATGAACCCTGAGGCCTTCGGGATGCTTGGCATCCTCAACCGCGCTGGGCTATTGCTCTTCGGCCCAGGGTTAGAGAAAGGGCTGCATAAGTGCCACCTGTTGCTTCTGGCCTCCGACGCCTCGGAGAATACGTCCAGAAAGCTAGGCGGCACATCCGTGAAGACCTTCCTTGTCCCCAGCAAGGAGGAGTTAGGCAAGCCCCTAGGCTATGGGGAGTTAAGCGCCGTCGGCGTGACCTCCGCCAAAGCCGCGAAAGCATTGTTAGGGAAACTTCAGAAAGGAGAACGCACATGAAGAAGAACAACTATCCTTCCAAGAAGAACAACCGCCCCCAGCGCGTGTCCAACTTCGGACCGCGCCAAGGCAATAAGAAGGAAGACTACGCCAAGGTCAACGGCGGCGTCTTCGTCTATTCCAAGCCCGTGACCGTCGCGGAATTATCCAAGGCCATCAACGTGCCAAGCCCCGCGATCATCAAATACCTGTTCCTTCAGGGCAAGGCCGTCACCATCAACCAGCTTTTGGACGATGAGACCATCGGCACCCTTTGTTTGGAATATGGTTACGACTTCAAGAAAGAAGCCGTGGTGGACGAAACCCACTTCGAGGAACTCGAGATCGTCGACGATCCCGCTTCCTTGAAGGAACGTCCGCCCGTGGTCACCGTCATGGGCCACGTCGACCATGGCAAAACGACCCTGATCGACACCATCCGCTCCTCCCGCATCGTCGACACCGAGGCGGGTGGCATCAGCCAAAACATCGGCGCCTACCAGAAAGAGATCCATGGCAAGCGCATCACTTTCATCGACACCCCGGGGCACGCCGCTTTTACCGCCATGCGCGCCCGTGGCGCTTCGGTCACCGACATCGTCGTGTTGGTCGTGGCCGCCGATGACGGCGTCATGCCCCAGACCATCGAGGCCATCGACCACGCCAAGGCGGCGGGGGTCCCGGTCATCGTCGCCATCAACAAGATGGACAAAGCCGGCGCCAACCCGCGCAAGGTCATGGAAGAGCTTTTGGCCCACGACATCGTCGCGGAAGAATATGGCGGTGACGTCTTATGCGTCCCCATCTCCGCGAAAGTGGGCACCGGCATCGAGGAATTGCTCGAATCCATTTTGCTTAAGTCTGAGATGCTCGAGCTTAAGGCCAATCCGTCCCGTTACGCGATCGGCACCGTCTTGGAAGCCAATTTGGACAAGGGCGAAGGCCCCAAGGCCACGTTGCTCGTCCAAAACGGCACCCTCTCCAGTGGCGACTTCGTGGTCGTGGGCGAGACGTATGGCAAAATCCGCCGCATGACCGACGAGCACCGCGCCGTGCTGAAAAACGCTGGACCCGCGACGCCCGTCTCCGTCATTGGCTTAAGCGCCGTCCCGAGCGCGGGCGACCGCTTCATGGCCTTCCCCGAGGAACGCCAAGCCAAGGAGATCGCCGAGAAGAGGCAACTCGCCAAGACCGCGCAGCAGCGCTCTGGCACCGCAGCCTTGTCGCTGGCCGACCTCAATAACCTCGTTAACGCCGGCAAGGTCAAAGACATCCACATCGTCGTCAAGGCCGATTCGGATGGTACTGCCCAGGCCTTGAAGGCCAACTTGGAGAAGATGTCCACCGACACCATCAAGGTCCACGTCCTCTCCGCCTCCGCGGGTGCGATCTCGGATAACGACGTCTTGCTCGCTAGCGCCTCTGGCGCCTTCATCTATGGCTTCAACGTCCGTCCCGACGCCAGGGTCCGCCAAAAGGCGGAGGAGAACCATGTCGAGATCCGCCTCCACAAGATCATCTATGAGCTTTTGGACGAGATGGAAGCCGTCATGAAGGGCATGGTCGTGGTGGAGAAGGTCGAGTCCGTGACCGGTCAGGCCGAGATTCGCCATATCTACAAGATTTCCAAAGTCGGCACGATTGGTGGTTCCTATGTTACCTCGGGCGTCATCAAGGCCGGCTCGAAGGTCCGCTTGCTCCGTGCGGGCGTGGTCATCTACGAAGGCACCCTGGGCTCTCTTAAGCGTTACAAAGAAGACGCCAAGGAAGTCAAGGAAGGCTATGAGTGTGGCCTCACCATCGAAGGCTATAACGACATCAAGGAAGGCGACGTCGTCGAGGGCTACGAGCTCGTGGAGAAGAAGTAGCGATGGCCGACCGTCATAAACGCATCAAGGCGCTGATTAGCCGCAACATCGCCGACATCCTACAGTTTGAGCTGAAGAAGGAGTCGGTGGGGCTAGTGAGCGTTAACGAAGTCGTCGTCTACGATGATCTCTCGCAAGCCAACGTCTACGTGTCCTTCCTCGATCCGAGGGGAGCCCATAACAAGTTGGAGGAGTTAGAACGCACCGAAGGGTTCGTCCGCTCCTCGCTTGCGAAGAAGCTCGATATCTACAAAGTGCCGCGCATCCGTTTCTTCCTCGACGAGGCGGGGGAACGGGCCAGAAAACTCGACGAGGCCTTGCTCCGAGAGAAAAAACAACTCGAATCCTTGCCTAATGGCGAGGACGATGAAGACTAAGGGGGTTTATCCCCCTTTTTTCCTCGCTTACCGAGGACCTACTAAGATTTGGCGGAAAAGTTTGGTGGGTGATTCGCTTTCATCCACCGAAACAGGACGATCGATTGTGCTTGCGGTGGGCACTACGCGATAGTTTGACCAATTGTTTGCCTATTTGGCGGACACCTCACAAGAAACACCGCGCGTTGGCGCCTTTGATTTTGGACATCGACCTTTTGATTCCGATTTTAGGCAATCCAATGGATGATACGTTCGTCATTTGAGAGGAAAGAGACCATATCCTATCCGGGCGCATCCCTCAGGGAAATGGTTTTGAACGCCTTTTGCCATGCGAACCACTACGTTCGTTCGAACATAAAGATCGAATTCTTCCCCAGCGAATGCCGCGTTACGAGCCCAGGAGGCATATATCATGCCACTTTGGAAGATCTTTTGGATGGGATCCAGACCTATCGGAACCCAAGGCTTGTCAACGTTTTCGACAAACTTGGCCTCATTGAGAACTACGGAACCGGCATCCCGAGGACTTTGGAGGCATACGTGCCGTTTGATGAGAAGCCCCTATTCAAGCCCTCCGACAATTCTTTCATCGTCCGTCTGCCCAATCTCAACTCACCGCAAAGAAAGCAATCGGAGAGAAGCCCATATCCGGTCGCCGTATATTCGGTAGATTCGATCGAATTGTACATGGTTTCGGAGGGGGCGATCTTGCCGCTATAGATGTTGGCGTACACGCGGACTCCGCCTCATTGGCCAGAGAGCAGGAGGGTGTTGTCGTTGATCCTCTGGTAAGTTCCGGTGCGATAGAAATCCTCTTCCGAATACGCGGAAGCAACGGTTGCCCTATACCCTTTGGCGCACGTGTCCGTTCTCGTCGAAGCCTAGGACGACCGGATAGTCCGTGCCGGTCGTCGAGTAGAGGGTGTTAAGGTCCTGGTCTTCGCCGATATCGGTCAGCACGAAGCTGATGAACTGCTTGATCGGGGCGTAGTCCTTGTAACGGACCGTATAGGTGACTAGCCCTTCCGAATTGGAGTCCACCTTCGAGAAGTCGAAGTC
>JAILIV010000050.1 GCA_024695105.1 Bacilli bacterium | reverse complement strand
GCCGGAATCTTCGCCCATGTTGCCGAAGACCATCGACTGGACGTTGACGGCGGTGCCCCATTCGTAGGGGATGCCGTTCATCTGACGATAGACGTTGGCGCGGGGGTTGTCCCAGCTGCGGAAGACCGCGGCGACGGCCTCGCGAAGCTGCTCGTAAGGATCGGTCGGGAATTCCTCGTTGAAGGTTTTCTTGTAGTACTCTTTGTACTGCTTGACGAGCTCTTTGAGCTCATCGACGGTGACTTCGGTGTCGAGCTTGTAGCCACGGCTCTCTTTGAGCTTGTCGAGCATCGCGTCCATCTCGGTTCTGGGGTGGCCTTTCGCGATGTTGGTGAACATCAAGCAAAAACGGCGATAGGAGTCCCACGCGAAACGCTCGTTGCCCGCGAACTTGGCGAGCTTCTCGACGACCACGTCGTTGAGGCCGAGGTTGAGGATGGTGTCCATCATGCCCGGCATGGACTGCCTGGCGCCAGAACGGACGGAGACCAAGAGGGGCATGATGCCTTCCTTGACGCCGCCGAACGATTTGTTGTTGGACGATTCGATCTCGTGGACATGCGCCACGATGTCATTCCACACGAATTCGGGGATCTTCTTCCCGGAATCGTAGTAGAGGTTGCAAGCTTCGGTCGAGATGGTAAAACCGGCGGGGATGTTGACTCCCGCGGCGGTCATCTCGGCAAGTCCGAAGCCTTTTCCGCCAAGGATATCCTTGCCAAGTTTCCCGGCATGGGCCTCCTTGAAGGAATAAACGTACTTCTTTTCTGCCATTGTTTCCTCCTAATAGCATTTGGGGCTCGTTCAGCCCAGCTAGAAAATGATAGCACACCCCTACTTATTCTTTGAATAAGCAAATCTTCGGGCGCGCAAAAGGAAAAGGCGCTTGTTCGGCGCCTTGGGGGATTATCTATTCTTCCCCATCGGGGAATTTCTCGTGGTAACGCTGCTTCGCTTTGGCGATTACCCGCATCGCCTCTTCCCTTCCAGAGAACCCCGCGATCTCGGTGACCTTGCCCGATTCGAGCTGTTTGTAGACGGTGAAGAAGTGCTTGATTTCGTCGAAGAGGTGCTTGGGCAATTGATGGATGTCCTCGTATCCGGAATAAATGGGGTCATCGAGGCAGACGGCGATGATTTTTTCGTCGGATTTCCCGGAATCGGTCATGTCCAGCACGCCGATGGGGGCGCAGCGGACAAGCGAGGCGGGTAGGACGGGCTCGCTGGTGACGACCATGACGTCCAGCGGGTCATCATCCAACCCCCAGGTCTTGGGGATGAAGCCATAGTTATGGGGATAATGGGTCGCGGTGAAGAGGATGCGGTCTAAGACCAACGCGTGGCATTCCTCGTCGTATTCGTATTTGTTTTTGCTGTGGGCGGGGATTTCGATGTAGGCGAGGAAGTCTTCCGGTTGGACGCGCTCCTCGGGCACGGTGTGAAGAATGTTGGACATAGGCGTTTCCTCCTTGTTTGAAGCCTCAAATCATACTGGGGCGATTCTTGCCCCGTCTAGGTTTTATTTTCCATCCTTTAGGATGATGGACGCCGCTTCCTCTAACGTTTCCACGGTGAAATCGGGTTTGGCGTCGGGACATTTCTTCGCGGGGTTAGGATCCCCGGTGGTGATGAGAATGGTTCGGCAACCAGCGTTGATTCCCGTTTGCACGTCCTGCAGCGTGTCGCCGACGAACCAGCAGGCGGACAAATCCAGCTTCCAATCCTTTTTCGCCTGTAGGAGCATGCCGATCTTGGGCTTGCGGCAATCGCACTCGATGGAAAGCTCGGGGATTTCCTGTGGGTTTCCTTGAGGCGGGAAGTGCGGGCAGCAATATAAGCCATCCAAGAAGGCGCCTTTTTCCGCGAGGAGGTCCTCCAGTTTGTTATGGACCTCCTTTAAGGTGCCGAGGGTGGTTTTGCCCATGGCCACGATGGGTTGGTTGGTGACGCATAAGGCGATATAGGGCGACTGGTTAAGCCGTTTAAGCGCGGGGGCAGCATCTTCTTTCAAGGTGAGGATATCCGGATGGACGACATAGTCTCCGAAGACGTTGAGCACCCCATCGCGGTCGAGGAACACCGCCTTTTGGGGGCGAGAGAGGTTGCGGGCGTTCATTACGCCAGAGGCCACCGCCTCTTCTAGCTCTTCCTTATCTTCTTCGCGGTACCGGCGGACGTATTCGCTGGTGACGCATACATAAGCCGCGTCGGCGTAGACGCTTGGGAGGAACAAATCCTCCTCGATGTCCATTTTCACGGGGCGCCCCATCCCTTGGAAGGTGAGGAGCAAGTCGCGCGACACGGCATAGATTCCCGCAGGGGTAAGGTTCTCGAAGAAAATCTCCCGAGGCTCGTTTTTGGCAAGGACGTGCAGCGCTTTGTTCTTCGGATCGCGGATGAGGATGTTCTCGGCGTCGGTATGGACGCTAGGACGGGCAAGCGCGGTGATCGCGGCCCCGGCTTTGCGATGGAACTTTAGGAGGCGCTCGAAATCGATGTCCAACAAGACGTCGCCTTCTAAGAAGAGGAAGTCCTCCTTGATCGTTTTGACCGCGTAATAAAACGCGCCGCACGTGCCAAGGTTTCCTTCTTCGATATAGCGGACGCTTAGGCCATATTTCTTCCCATCCCCCACGAATTCGGGGACGCGGCGGTCGTTTTTGTCGTGGGCGATTAAGACGTTGCCGATCCCGTTTCGGGCCAAGGATTCCAATTGCCATGCCAAGATGGGTTTGCCGTGGATCGGGGTCAAGGCCACGGGGAAAGAATCGACTACGGGAGTGGAGGTTTGGATAAAGGCGATCATACGTCTCTTATTATCCCTTACCCTAGGGGCTTTCGGCAGTACAAAGGTTGGTTTATGTTCCCCGTCCCCGTTTGCGGTATATTTTTCTAAAGGAAACTGCATATGGAAAAACCACCCTTTGTCATGACGTTTGATTTCGGGACCCAATCAGTCCGCGTATCGATTTTCGACGCCAGCGGAAACTGCCTAGCGATGGAGGGCAAGAAATACGATCCGCCCTACCGTTCCCCCAAACCAGGCTATGCAGAAGTCGACCCCGAATACTATTTCGCGTGCCTTTGCGAATGCTCCAACCGTCTTGCCAAAGCCAATCCGGATTTATTGAAACGGGTGAAGGCCATCGAATTGGACTGCTTCCGCGACACCGCGGTGTATTTGGACAAAGACCATAAGGTCATCCGCCCCTCCATTCTTTGGTTGGATTCCCGCATGGCGGAATGCAAGGAGCCGTTGCCTTTCGTGGCAAGGACGTTATTCGCCTTGGTGGGTAAAGCCGACGTCATCCGCATGAATCGGCGGCGCACGATGTCCAACTGGCTGAAGGAAAACGAACCCGAGAACTTCGCCAAAATCGACAAATACATTTCCATTTCCACCTACTTCGTCTATCGCCTTACGGGGGAGTTGAAGGATTCTCCCTCGGATTTCACGGGCCATTACCCCTTGGATTACAAGAACAAACGTTGGTACAAAAACCCCGAAAAGCATTTGCAGGGACAGATTTTCTCCATCCGCGGAGACCAGCTTCCCGAACTCGTGGACACCCAAGGCCTGCTTGGTAGGATCACGGAAGAAGCCGCCTCTTTGACGGGCCTTCCTTTCGGTGTGCCACTTTTCGCTGGAGGCTCGGATAAGTCCTGCGAAACTCTTGGCTGCGGAGTATTCGATAACTCCTATGGCGCCATTTCCCTAGGCACGGCTTGCACGCTAGAGACCGTGACCAAGAAATACGTCGGCCCCCAGCCCTTCCTCCCAGCCTATCCCTCCGTACAACCCGGCGTCTACAACCTCGACGTGCAGATTTACCGCGGGTTCTGGATGATCAACTGGTTCTTGAAGGAATTCGGGGCGTATAAGATCGATGACCTTATCGTCGACGACGTCTCGCCAGAGGAATATAACGCCCAGCTTGCTCAGGTCCCTCCTGGATGCGATGGCCTGTTGCTGCAACCGTATTGGGGCTCTCCGCTGGAGCACCCCGAGGTGAAAGGCGCGGTCGTGGGCTTCTCCGATTACACCACCCGTGCCCACTTCTACCGTGCGATCATCGAGGGCATCGGCTTCGAACTTCGTCAGGCGAAGGAAACGTTTGAGAAGCGCTTAAAGAACAAGTTCAAAGGACTGCGCATTTCCGGCGGTGGCGCGCGTTCGGACGAAGTGTGCCAAATCTATGCGGACCTCTTTGGGCTGCCCGTTGAGAAAGTGCAGACGGTTGAGACTTCCTCCCTTGGGGCCGCGATCGGCGGGTTCTTGTCCCTGGGCGTATACCATTCCGCCGAGGAAGCGGTGAAGCACATGGTGCGCGTGGAAAAGCGCTTCGAGCCGAATCCGGAAAACACGAAAATCTACGACCGATTGTTCAACGGGGCGTATAAGAGCCTTTATAAAAACTTGAGGAAAACGTACCAGTATCTGTATCGTTTTTCCGCGAAATAACTTTGCAGTTTTAACGTAAGACCCGCAAAAACGGGTTGAACGATTAAGAAGCGGCTTCCCCGTCGGGATTTTTGCCCATGGGGTTTTGCCCAAGGAATTGCGCGTTATACAAATCCGCGTAGAAGCCCTGTTTCGCCAAAAGCTCTTCGTGGGTTCCCTGCTCCACCAAACGTCCTTTGTTCATGACCAAGATGATCTTGGCGTTTTTGATGGTGGAAAGACGGTGGGCGATGACGAAGGAAGTGCGCCCTTTCATTACTTCTTCCATCGCGTCTTGGATGGCTTTCTCGGTACGGGTATCGACGGAGGAGGTGGCCTCGTCGAGGATCATGATCTTGGGCTTGGAGACGATGGCGCGGGCGATGGTCAAAAGTTGGCGTTGGCCTTGGGAGATGTTGGTTCCGTCTTCGTTGAGCTGGAAGTCATAGCCCCCGGGAAGGGTGGAGATGAAATGGTCCGCGTGGGCGGTTTTGGCCGCTTGGATGACCTCTTCATCGGTGGCGCTTGAGTTGCCATAACGGATGTTTTCCATGATGGACCCGCTGAAAAGCCACGTGTCTTGGAGGACCATCCCGAAGTTCTGGCGTAGCGCGGAACGCGTGTAGTCGCGTACGTCGACGCCGTCTAAGGTGATGCGTCCTTGTTTCACTTCATAGAAGCGCATGAGTAGGTTGACGATGGTTGTTTTGCCTGCGCCGGTAGGGCCGACAAGGGCGACCATTTCACCTGGCTTCACGTCAATGTTCATGTCTTCGATCAGGGGCTTGTCTTCCGAATAGGAGAAGAAGACGTCTTCGAAGCGAATGGCCCCCTGGACGGAAGAAACGTCGGAAACGGCGTCCTCTATGTCGGGGCTTTGCTCTTGTTCGTCCAGTAAGAAGAAGGCGCGTTCGGCGGCGGCCGCCATCGATTGGATGGTCGCGGCCATTTGGCCAAGCTGCTGGAACGGGCTTTGCAGAATGTTTAAGAACATGATGAAGGCCACGAGGTCGCCGAAATTGGATCCATCGATCAAGCCCGCGACCAACGAAACCGCGACGAAGCCGAGGTTATAGGTAAAGCGCATCGTGGGATAGATGAAACCGGAGATCCACTGTGAACGTCTATCCGCGTCGGTCATGACGACGTTGACGGAATCGAATACCTCAAGGCTATGGTCTTCTTGGCCAAACAGGGTAAGCACTTTGTGGCCGCTGTAGTCTTCTTCGATATGGCCTTCTAGCTCGCCGTAGTGCCTGCGGTAGATCTTGAATTGTTTCCGCGATTTCCCTGAGATCAAGACGACGGCGAAGATCATTAGTGGGAAAGTGCCCAAAACGACCAAGCTTAAGGCCCAATTGAGGATGAACATCGCGACGACGCCACCCACCAACACGACGGTTCCTTTGCACAAAGAGCGATACACGCTGGCGAAATTCCGTCCGACGTTATCGATGTCGTTGGTGCACCTTGAGAGGATGTCGCCGGATTGGTTCGCGTCGAAATAGGATAACGGGAGGTGGTCGAGCTTCTCCTTGAGTTCGGAACGGCGTTCATACACCCAGACGGCGATGACCTTTTCCACGATCCACGTGGCGTACCAATCCGCGATCGTTCCGACCAAAATGATGGCCAAAAGGGTTCCGAATGCGCCATATACGTAGGACCAATCCACGCTGGTGACGTCGGTTGGATTTGGATTTTCGGATACGCCAAACAGGCGTGGCAAATCGTTGAGGGCATTCGCCAATACGACGGGTGTGACCACGGAAATGACCGCGGATATCAAGCACAGGACGAAAATGATGACCAAGGCCGCCCTTTGGCCTTTGAAACCAGACATGATGCGCGCGACGGCGCCTTTCATGTTCTTGGGTTTGGCGAAGTTCCCGCGGCGCGGCGGCATTAGGAGGCACCCCCTTCCGTGACGATTTTCTTCCCAAGGAGCAAGGTCTTCTTAATTTCCTCGGAGTCGAGTTGGGAATGAACGATTTCCTGGTACACGGGGCACGTTTTCATCAGTTCGGCATGCCTCCCCTGCCCCACTACGCGGCCTTCGTTCAAGACGACGATGTTGTCCGCGTCAAGGATGGTGGAAACGCGCTGGGCGACGATGAGGATCGTGGCGTCGGAAATGTAATCCTTCAATGCGTGGCGCAGTTTGGTGTCGGTGCGGAAGTCTAGGGCGGAGAAGGAATCGTCAAAGACGTAGATTTCCGCTTTGCGGACCAAGGCACGGGCAATGCAAAGGCGCTGCTTTTGTCCGCCAGAGAAGTTCTTGCCCCCTTGTTCCACGATGGAATCGATACCTTCTTCCCGCTGGGCGATGAAGTGGGAAGCTTGGGCGACGGATAGGGCTTGGACGATGTCTTCGTCGGTGGCGTTTGGGGCGCCGAAAAGCATATTGGAACGGATCGTGCCTTTGAAAAGGAGGGCTTGTTGGGGGACGAAGCCGATTTTGGAGCGAAGGTCTTTCGTCGCGTATTCACGCACGTCATGGCCGTCGATGCGGACGGAGCCTTCGGTGACGTCATAAAGACGGGGGATCAAATGGATCAAAGAGCTTTTTCCCGAACCCGTGGAACCGATGATCGCGGTGGTCTTGCCTGGGCGCGCGGTGAAACTTACGTCCATTAAGGACGGAGCGTCAGCATCGGGGAAGGCAAAGGTTACGTTTTCGAATTCGATGAGGCCGTCTCCACGCGACGCGGGAAGCGGGTTTTTCGGTTCGGAGATGGGAGTGCCTTCGTCCAAGACGGCGTTGATACGCTTCGCGGATACGCTGGCGCGGGGCCACATGATGAGCAGGAAGGAGAACATCAAGAAGGCGGACATCAGTTCCATCGCGTATTCGGCAGAGGCCAAAATGCCGGGGAAGTTCCGCATGACGTCGAGCCAGGCGACCCCGTTATAGGCGTTATAGGCGAAGAAATAGATGCCGATGTAGGTCAGATTGAAGACGATATTGATGATCGGTTCGCCGAAACTCATGATGCGGGCGAAGCGAACGACGGTCTTCTCGGTCTCCAACGAAACGGCGTTAAACCGGTCTTTCTCGCGTTTTTGTTGATTGAAGGCACGCACGACGCGTACGCCGGTTAGGGATTCGCGGAGCACCATCGTGACCTTGTCGAACAAGGTTTGCATCTTTTCAAACAAAGGCACGGCCTTAATGAAAAGGATGACGATGACCAAAATGATCGCCGGGATGGACACGGCCAAAATCAGCGCGACCCGCGTGTCCCGGGTAAGGATCATCACAATGGACAAAATCAACGTGATGGGGGCGCGGACCATGGTACGCAAACCCATTTGGACCATCTGCTGGCATTGTTCGATGTCGTTGGTGGTTCTCGTGATTAAGGACGCCGTTCCGAATTTGGTGAATTGCTCCACGGAAAAATGGGATGTCTTCGCGTAGACGGCATGGCGGAGGTTTCGCCCGAAGTGGGCTCCGATGAAGCTGACGGCTAAGGAAGCTCCGACCGCGATGAGGATGGCGACGAAGGCGTGCCCGAGCATGATTCCCCCGATGATCCAGGTGTCGGTTAAGACGTTCCGTGTCGGCTCGATGAGCTCATAGCCAAAAACCGGCCAAAGGCCCTTCCATGATTCAAAGTACCCTTCCGGGTGTTGCATGATCGCGGCGATGCGCGACATTAAATTTGGCAGGGAGACGCCAAGGTAGCACTCCGTTCCGATGGCCGTGACCGCGATGAGAATGAGCCACCAAATATTTTTTAGATAGCGAAACAGGCGGAACATTATTCGTCGATCGGGGTTTTGAGCAAGAATTCAAATAGGATGTCGGAACTGACGTGGAGGGATTCGCCTTTCAGACTAAGGCGGGTCAAACCGCCACGGGCCATGTCAATCACTGCTTGGGCGATTGCTTTGGGATCCCCGGCGATGACCTTCTTTTCCTGTTGCCCTTGGGCGATCAAGGTGGCCAAAGCCGATTTTAGGTCATGCGTGGATGCGAATTCGCGTCCCTTTTGGTCCAGATTGGTCGCGTCTTCGAGGAAAACCGTGATTTTGGCGACGGCGAAGTCCTTGGGGGTGCCGTTTGCCACACGTTCGGCGTAATCGCAAAGCAAGCGAAGCCCTTTAGCCCCGCCTTCTTGCAATGCGGCCTGGACGGGAACTTCTGCTTCTTTGGTTAGGTATTCATCGATCAAGGCGGCGAAGACGGCCTCTTTGGAATCGAAGTAATGGTAGAAAAGACCATGGGAGCAACGAGCGAGCTTGGTGACGTCGTCAATGGTCGTCCGGTTGTATCCGTTGGCGGCAAAGGCCTTCAGCGCAAAGGCGAGAAGCTTGGTTTGCCTTTTGTCTTTGATTTGCTGGTTTTGTTCGGCGGTGCGTGGCATGTTAAGTACCTCTATGGGGATGTGGTCGGCCGTTATGATAAACGGCTTTTCCGAATCGTCAATTGAAAAGCGCTATCAAAGCAGATTCTTAAGAATAATTCCCAACTAGGGTAGTTGAGGGGGAAGGGTAAAAGGTTATTCTTCGGTGGATTCGGGGGCTTCTTCGGTCTTGGCGGCGAGAAGCTCTTTTTGTGCTCTTTGCCGCGAACGAATGAGGAAGAACGTCGCCAAGCCGACGCCGACGCAGGCGACGCCGCCAAAGACGTATTGCCACCAGGCGTTGGTGGGATAGGTTTTATAGACGCTGTACATGTCGTTATTGAGGAACATGGAGACGACGGATCCGAGCACAAAGCCGATGATGACCGTGAAGGTTCCGTGCCTATGCTTTTTCAAAAGGGTTTCCATGAGCTTGGAGACGATGAAGAAGCCGATGAGCATGCCCGCGAGCAAACACAAAGTTATGAGAGCTCCGCCCCCTAGCTTGCTGGTGTCGCGGAAGATGGAGGCGTGGATTAATTCGCCCGCGCCGTTATAACGGCTGATGAACATGTCCACGATGGGGTTATAAAGGCCGAGGATGAACAAAAGCATCGCGCCGGAAATCCCAGGGACGAGGCAGCTAATTGCGGAAAGGAAGCCCGCAAAGCCCACCAAGGCAAAGATCCAAGGGCTTTGGAAGGGGGCGTCGATCTCTTCGGCGAAATCCATGTCGAACGGAATGATATGCGCCGCGGCCAAATAAGCCACGATGCCGATGCTTGCGGCAACAATGAATCCCGAAAGAATACGGAGGTAGTCCGCCCAGCTGAGCTTGCCTTCGTTAAGTTCCGCTGTCAAAACGGGCATCGCCCCAAGGACGAAGCCGGCCAATGCGGCGATGACGATGAAGGGGAAACGGGGATAGGCTACCGCGCTCCAGAAAAGGAGGATGATCAGCGTCGCCAACACGCAGCCGATGCCAATGGGAAGAAGCGTCAGCAAAGACTTCCAAAACGTCTTCGGTTTCAGAAGCCCGTTGATGGCATTGATCATTTTGTCGTAGACGTTGACGATGATGCCAACGGTACCCGCGCTGACGCCAGGCAACATACCGGTGCCCAAAGCGGACCCACGGGCGAAATCGCTAAACCATTCCTTTGCTTTCATACCCTTGAATTTTGAAGAAGAGCGCGCGCGTTTTCAATAACTAACGCCACGCTCCGCCGTTTTACGTACAATGGAGTGGATGTTGTCTCGAACCGTTTATGACGCGATCGTTCTTGGGGCAGGGCCCGCCGGCTTGGCTTGCGCCGCCGTTTTGGGAAAGCGAGGATTCCACGTCTTGGTTTTGGAACAATGGCCTGGGATACGGGACAAGGTGTGCGGAGACGGGATTTCCGTCTTTTGCGTCCCCCAGTTGGCGCGGCTAGGCATCGGGGAGAAAGAGCTGCTTGAGGCGGGCGCTTTGCCCATATTGCGAAAAAAGGAATTCTTTGGGAACGAAGAGAAAACCACCGTTTATGAGAAGCCCTGCTATGGCCTTCCTCGGCCTATTTTGATGGGGCTTTTGTCGCACGTTGCTTTGCGTAGAAAAGTTCGCATACATTTCGGTTTCCCTGTCCAAAAAGTGGAAAAAGAAGGCGATTTCTACGTCGTTAACCACCATCTTGCGGGGAAAATCGTGGTGAATGCCATGGGTGCGGTTTCCTTTCTTAGACTTGCAGAAACCCGCGATTTGCCCTTTGGGATATCCTCCCGAATCTTTGGGAATCCTTCTGGGATCGACAACCACTGCTACCACTTTTACTATGGCCCGGATTATGGAAACGGATATGCCTGGATCTTCCCTATTGGCAATGGTCTATGGAACGTTGGGGTCTGGAACGGCGACAAACGAAAAGACGTGGCGGAAGCCTACCGTCAATTTGAACGCTCATTGTTTGGAGAGGAGCCACTGAACTACGACCGTAAACCCGGTGGGGCCTTTATCGGGGCCAGCAACGGTAAGGTGGCTTTAGATCTCCCCGCCTTAGGCGACGCCGCCTACCTTGCGAGTTACTCGAGTGGCGAAGGCATCACTTATGCGCTACAAAGCGCGATCGACTACGCGGAAACGGTCGTTCTCTAACATTTCCCTTGCCATTCCTTACAAGAATAATGTCACAATATAGGCCGTAACACGCGCGTTTATGTCGCGCGTTATCGGATGGAATCAGATGAAAGAAGACTCAAGGCGCATTCTTAAGACGGTTCTATGGGGCGTGTTCTCCATTTTGGTCATCGCCTTCCTGGCCTTCTTTCTTTTGATGCTCATCCTTTGGTTGTTTTAGGGAGAAACGTTTATGAAGAAATGGATTTGGATCGCGATTGGTTCGGCGGTGCTTGTCGCCGGTGGCGTTACCTTTGCCGTCGTGCTGGTGAATACCAACAACGTGAAGGCTTCTTCGTTTGAGATTGAAGGCACGTGGCAGTTCTTTGAGCAAGGAAATTTGGAACAAGGCCGCGAATTCATGGTGTTCAAAGACGGAAAGGCCCAAGACTATATCGATGGTAAGATGGTGCGCGAGAGCGCCTATTCGGTCACCAACATCAACGCTACGTTCACCGCCGCGAACGTAACGTTTAAGGATTGGGATAGCGGCTATGCCCTTACGCGTAAATCCGTTACGAAAGATATCTTCGGTCTATTCGGAGACAACAACGAGGCTTTCTACTTCGTCCGCGTGAAAGACGACGAGCATTTAAACGCCTCTTCTTATTCCGTCACGGATTTCCAAAACAAGGAATTCAAGGTCCTTATCCACGCCACCGCCATCAAAGAACAAGAGGAGTTCGTCCGATTCACGGATTCGACGATCACGTTCATCCGCGGCGACGCCACCGTGGTGGACCACGCCGCCTTTAAAGTGGAGAATTCGGTGATCACCGCCCCGGGTTTCAAGTTTTACATCTGCGCCATCCAGGAACAGAGCTATCGCCTTTGTGAAATCGCCGAGGACGCCTTAACAGGCGAGCGTGCCTTCTGGCCGTGGGAATGGAGATTGCTTTAATCCGTGTTTCGGCACGTCGTTAGAAACGGATTCCTATTCGGCCTGCTCATCGCGTTGATGATCGCGGAGCCGGCGATTAACTCGTACCTCAATTTTTGGTTACGCGACTTATTTGATTTAGCCACCCCGGAAACCCCGGAATCGTTGGTGCTTCGTTTCCTGATCATCGGGTTCTTAATCTGGCTTGGCAAACGCGTCATCACTTATCTTGCCAGCGTGACGCGTTCCTACATCATCTGCAATGTCCGTAAGAACGTGAAAGGCGGTATTTTCCACCGCTTGCTCCGTTTGGACACGAACAAGTTATTCGAGAAAGAAGACAGCGGGCGTTACCTTTCCTTTTTCACCAACGACATCCATATCTTGGAGCAAAAGTACTTAAGCGCCCTATTTAGCTTGATTGGTGGCATTTTCTCCATCGTCATTTTGGGCGCCTCCTTTTTGACCCTGAACTGGATCATCGGCGCCTTCATCATTTCCTTTGGCATCGTTTCCATGGGCGTGCCGTTTTTCTATGGCAATTTGCTGAATCAGCGCAACTACGTCTATTCCACCTTTCTTAGCCGTTTCACCTTACGGACGAAGGAGTATTTGGAAGCCTATCCGACGGTGAAAAACTACGCGATCGAAGACCGGATCGAAAACAACTTCACCCGCTCCAACCACGATACCGAGATGGCGAAGTTCGACTACGATACCAGCCTCTCCCTTTCGGATAGCGTCGGGACGATGCTGAGTTGGTTTATGCAATTCATGGCCGTGGGCTTAGGCATCATGTTGGTGATCCGTGGCCAAATCATCATCGGCACCGTCATCGCGGCCCGTTCCTTCTCCTCGGATTTGGCTAACCCCCTCCAGCAAATCATCACCAGCATGAACGCCATCCGCTCCGTGCGTTCGGTCGTGGATAACATGCAACGCCTTACCGAGGACGTGTCCACCCCGGAAAGCCCCGAGACCATTACCGACGAAGGCGGCATCGGAGTTGAGTACAAAGACTTCTCCGTGACCATCGAAGGCAACGAAATCATCAAAGGGTTCAACTTCAAGTTTGAACCGCGGAAAAAATATTTGATCGTCGGACGCAACGGATGCGGCAAGTCCACGTTGTTCAAGGCGTTGAAGAAACGCGTCTCCGGATGCGAAGGCGACATCTTGGTTAACGGCCACTCTTTCAATAATCTCTCGAACGAAGAGCTAAGCCGCCATATTTCCTATTTGAATGAGAACGTGGCGCTATTTTCCGCCAGCGTGAGGGACAACGTCACCCTCTTCCGCGAGGTATCGGATGAACAGTTGACCGAAGCGATTACCGCGGCCCAAATGAAACTTCCTCTCGCTCGTGAGATCGCCGACGGAGGGACAAACGTCAGTTCGGGCGAGCAACGGCGCATCGAAATCGCGCGATGCCTTATCGAAAAGATTGGCTTCATCGTCTTTGACGAAGTCATCTCGACGCTAGATATCGAGACCGCTTATGAAATCGAGCGCATGATCCTGAGCTATGAGGAGAAAACCGTCATCTTCATTTCCCACAATTTCTCTGGTTTGCTTCTTGGGAAATACGACGAGATATTGCTGCTAGAAGAAGGGCGCTTGGTCGCGCACGGGCCTCTTGAAACCATCCAGAAGAACGAACAGTTCCGCAACATTCTGCACATCAAATTCGGCGACATGTCCGTCGCTTGATCTTTTCGAGTGCGCATACATACAAATACGGACGCATGTGCTATTGTTTGTCCATGCGCACCCTAATCCTTTATTACTCCAAAACCGGAAACACCCAGAAATACGCTGAGGACATCGCCGAAGCTTTGAAATGCGACGTCCTTCCGTTTAAGAAATTCAAAAAGAAGATGATCGATGACTACGACACGATCATTTTTGGCTCCCGCGTCATGGGGACGAGAATCCAAAAATTGGATCCCTTCCTTGCCATGTACGATTTGATGAAAGAGAAAAACATCATCATCTTCGCGGTGGGTATGTCCGTAGTGACCAAGACGACCCGAGAAGACCTCATTAAAGGGAATTTGCTCGATATGTATCATGTCCGCTTCTATCAACTTCGTGGATCGTTTGACTATTCGAAGCTTGGTTTCGTGGAACGGATATTGATGGATAACTCTTTCCGCCTCATTCAGAAAGACCCCGATTCCAAACCGGACCAGGAAGCCCTGTTGGCTTTGAAGGAGAACCCCATTGTGGTTTACGACCAAGCGGGCGTCGACCGCATCATTTCCGTCGTGCGGAAGATCGACACCGTCGTGCCAGAGGGACTATGAAAGTCGTCGTTGGCCTAGGCAATCCCGGCAAGCAATACGCGAACACCCGCCACAACATGGGCTATATGGTCATAGACCGTTTGTGCGAGATGTTTTCCTGCGACTTAGACCACGATAAGTTCAAAGGCATTTACGGCGTGTGCAAGAACCCCGTTTTGCCTGAGTCCGTGATCTTCGCCAAGCCCGAGACGTTCATGAATCTCTCCGGAGAATTCATTCGCCCCCTGCTCGACTACTTCAATGTGCCCGTGGAAGACTTGATCGTCATTTATGACGACATGGCCATCGGCGAAGGGAGAATCCGCCTGCGCCTTTCGGGGTCCCATGGGTCCCACAATGGCATGCGCAACATCATCGAGCAGCTTAAGACCGAGAACGTCAAACGGGTACGCGTCGGCATCGGCGAACCGCCCCATGGTGGGATCGATTACGTTCTTGGGAAGCTTTCCGGCGAGGCGTTGGAGCGTGCCGAGGAGGCGATCCAAAAAGCGACGGAAGCGACTCGGGACGCCCTGATCAATGGCTTTGTACATGCGATGAATCATTTTAATTAGGAGATATCTTGGACGACTTACTAAAGAGAGTATACGGACTTCCCATTACCTCCCCCCTCTTGGACAAAAAGGGGTCTTTCGTCGTTGAAGAAAACCTCGCAACAGGCCTACTTTTTGCATCGATTTTTCAGAAAAACCAGCAAAATATCGCTCTTGTTGCGTCAAATCAATACACCGCACAACGCCTGTATGAGTTCTTGTTGAACTTCATCAAAGAAGAAGACGTCGCGTTCTTTCCAAGCGACGAATTGCTTCGCGCCGAGGCCCTTTCTTCCTCGCGCGAACTCCTTGCCCAGCGTCTTTACGCCCTTGGGCAAATCATGGACGGAAATCCCAAACTCTTGGTGACGCATCCAAGCGCGCTGCTTCGTTTCCTGCCCAGTCCGGAAAACTTCAGAAAGCAAATCCTACATCTCCATGTGGGCGATACGTGGGATCCTCAGGAGCTTCGTACCCGTTTGGTCGAGACGGGGTATTCCGTGGAGAACAAAGTGGAGCGGACGCTACAATGCGCGCTTCGCGGCGATATCCTCGACGTTTATTCCGTGTCCTACCTAGAGCCGGTACGCATCGAGTTCTTTGGTGACGAAATCGAGTCGATCCGCATTTTCGATGTTCAGACCCAGGAGTCCAAGCAAAAACTTGATTCCTGCGTTTTGCTTCCCGCAAGCGACATTTTCTTAGATGAAGATGAGCTAACGGACTTTATGCTGCGCGCGAAAACGCAGATGGACCAAGACGCCCAATTATTGGGGCCAGAAGTCGGTCCGCTGATGCGTCAATACGTCGGGCTGGATTTGGAACGCATCGTTCGTAGGGACTACCGCAACGAACTGTATCGGTACTATGGGTTTGCGTTAGGGAAATGCCATTCCGTGCTCTCTTATTTCGACCCTTCTATCGTGTTCGTCGCGAACAAGGAAGCGTTTAACGCCGCGGTGAAAAACCTCGATGAAGAGGCGAGAGATTTCCTTGGCGAACTTCTTTATAAAGGCAGAGGGCTATCAAGCCTTCGCCAATACATGGATTTTTCCGAGGCGGTCCCCGACAAGAGCCGTCTTGTCGTTTCTAGCCCCTTCTCGAAAAAGGCGGAGGACATACTGTTCCAAGCCCACCGCATTTCCGTTCCGGGCAAATCCGCTAATTTCATATTGCCCTTGATCCAAACCTACTTGGCAACGTGCGATAAGGTCGTCCTTTCCGTCGTGGATATGCGCCAAGAGGAAATGCTGAAAGGGCTGCTATCCGAAGCGAACATCCCGTTTGAAAAGACGCGCGGGTTCAATCTTCCCAAAGGAAAACTGGGCATTACGGAGCAACCGTTAAACGAAGGGTTCGAACTTCCGTCCTTGAAGATCGCCTTTATTTCTTCCGCGGAACTATTTGGCAAACGTAGCGTTTCCAGCCGCTTCGCTTCTCGGTTTAAGACCGCGACGATCTTGCGTTCGTATGAGGACCTCAAACCAGGCGATTATGTCGTCCACGAATATAACGGCATCGGCCAATTCCTCGACGTGAAAACCATCGAGGTGGATGGCATCCACCGCGACTTCCTCCATATCGCGTATGCGGGTAACGAATACCTTTACGTTCCGTTGGAACAATTCCGTTTGGTCCGCAAATACGCGGGCAGGGAAGGCGCGGCCCCAAAACTGTCCAGATTGTCGGGGAAAGAATGGGAAAAGCGCAAAAACAACATCAAAAAACGCGTAAATGAACTTGCGGACCGTTTGATGAAACTCTATCGGGATAGGACGAATTTGCAGGGTTTTGCCTTTCCTCCAGACGATGAACTTCAAACTCAATTCGAAGCGGAATTCATTCATGATATGACGCCGGACCAACAGAAGGCGATCGACGAAATCAAGGCCGACATGGAACGTCCGATCATCATGGACCGACTTCTGTGCGGCGATGTGGGTTTTGGCAAAACGGAGGTGGCGTTCCGCGCCGCGTTCAAGGCCATTTCCTCCGGGAAGCAAGTCGCGATGCTTTGCCCCACTACCCTATTGGCTAGGCAGCATTATGAGGTCGCGCAAAACCGGTTTGCCCCCTATGGACTCCGCATTTGCCTGTTTTCTCGTTTGGTGCCTGAATCCATCCAAAAAAGAGATTTGGAACTAGTTAAGGACGGAAAGGCGGATTTCGTTATCGGGACTCACCGTTTGTTATCCAAGGATTTTGAGTTTAAGGATCTTGGTTTGCTGATCGTCGACGAGGAACAGCGCTTTGGCGTGGAACAAAAGGAACGCATCAAGGAAATCAAATCTTCCGTGGATGTTTTGACTTTATCGGCTACGCCGATTCCGCGAACGCTCCAGATGTCCCTTTTGGGCATTCGTCCCGTCAGTGAGATTCTGACGGCCCCTTCTGCTCGCATGCCCATTCAGACCTACGTTGCCCCTTACAACGAAGAAACGGTGATGGAACTCATTCAGCGTGAGCTATCGAGACATGGCCAAGTGTTCTACGTTCACAATCGTGTCGAGACGATTTACCGCGTCGCATCCCGTATCGCCAAGCGTCTGCCTTTGGCTAATGTCGGCGTGGTCCACGGCCAAATGGACAAGGACGCCGTCGAGGACGTCATGGAACGCTTCTATGATGGTGACATGAACGTTTTGGTATGCACGTCCATCGTGGAAAACGGAATCGACGTGCCAAACGCCAACATGATCATCGTGGAAAACGCGGATCATTTTGGACTCAGCCAGCTTTACCAAATCAAAGGGCGCGTGGGTCGCGGGGACCGCATCGCGTTCGCCTATTTGCTTTATAAGCAAGAGAAGAACATGAACCAAGACGCGCAACGTCGTCTTCAGGCCATTCAGGAATTCACGGAGCTCGGTTCAGGTTACAAGATCGCCCAACGTGACCTGATGATTCGTGGCGCGGGCGATTTACTCGGACCAGAACAAGCCGGGTTTATCGATTCCATCGGTTTGGACCTGTATTTGAAGATGCTCCACGAGGCCATCGAGGAACGCGAAACCGGGCAGCCCATCGCCCCACCTGTGCCCAAGAAACTATTCTCCATTGATGCCTATATTCCTGAGGAATATGCCTCCAAGTCCGACAAGGTGGAGCTTTACCATGAATTGGACGACATCCAGACCGAAAAGCAATTGGACGCGTGGAAGAAACGTATGAAGGATGTCTACGGGCGTTTGCCAAAGGAAGTGGACTTGGTCATTCAGAAAAAGCGAATCGACATTTTGGCGGAGCTGGAGGAGTTTTCCTCTGTCAATGAGGCCCAAGGAAGGATTGAAGTAACCCTTTCCCCATTGCTGTCTGGGATAGATGGAATCGGCATGGATCTTTTTGGCGCCTTGACCCCGTTTTTAGGCGTTTTACGCGTCACGTACATCGAAAAAAGGCTCACATTCCTTCTCGCCAAACAAGGCGATTGGGTAAGTAACCTTGAGAAAATAATGCGCCTGACGCACCAAACGTATTTGAAGCACAAAGCATCATAAGCGATGTTCTTTCGCCGATGATTTTAAGCGTGCGTGTGCCTTGGCGCGAAGCATTCGTTCACAATCCCTTAAAGGTATTGTGCTAACATTATTCAAATGAGAGTGGACAAATACCTCAAAGTTTCGCGCCTCATCAAGCGAAGAGAGGTAGCCAAGGAGCTCTGCGACGCCGGTCTCGTCCAAGTCGGTGGGAAGGTCGCGAAACCTTCTACGGAGATCCTTCCAGACAACGAAATGACGTTGAAGCTGGGACGGCACACCCTCACCGTTCGGGTTCTCGTATTGCTGCCCCACGCCAACAAAGACAGCGCCTCCGGCATGTACGAGATCATCGAAGACAAAGTGGATAATCGAGGAGAGTGAATATGCTTGATTACAAATTCCAAAAAGGCGCCACCTATTTGTGCGCCTGCACGTACGGGCCGGATTCCATGGCTTTGCTGGACATGCTCCAGAAAGCCGGTTTGAAGCCCATCGTCGTGTGCATCAACTACCACAAGTTCGAGGAATCCAGCGACGACTACATCAAACTGGCCTCCTATTGCGGCGCGAAAGGCTTGACCTTGGAATATCTCGACGCCGCCACCCTTCCCGAAGAAGAGGCGTTCCACGAAGGCGATTCCTTCAAGGATTGGGCCCGAAAGGTCCGTTACGGCTTCTTCCGCCAAGTCTATGACAAATACCATGCCGCGGGCCTAGTGATCGCCCACCAGCAAGATGACCTCCTCGAAACTTTGCTGATGCAAAAGGGCCGGAAACTCAAAGACGCCAAATACGGACTCAGCCCCGTTTCCACCCAAAACGGGATGGTCATTATCCGTCCGCTATTGCGTTATACCCGCGAGGATTTGCGCGAGTACAACGAGGAAAACCGCGTCCCCTTCTCCACGAAAAAGATGAGCTATGAGGACCACTTCATCCGCAGCCCGATCTTTGAGAAGATCAACGCTATGTCGGCGATCGAACGCGAGAACCTCATCGCGGAGATGGAATCCGCCAACGACGAGAAAATCAAGTTGGTCAAGGACTTCAACAAGTCCATCGATGAGGGCGAAGAGCTCGAAATCCGCCCGTTGATCGCTCTATCTCAAGACGAATTCGCCGCCACGGTCATTCGGTTCGTCTCCCGCGCACCCGAAGAAATCCACATGGGTATCGATGAACTCGCGGCCGTTCGCAAACTATGCCTCTCCCCCGTTCCTAACGCCTCGTTGAAAATTGGCAAAGACACCTATCTTTTGAGGGAATACGACGTTCTGGTCGTGGGCCGCAACTACTCCGAATTGCTTTACGAGTACAAGCTCGATGCGCCAGGCAAGCTTTCGACGCCGAACTTTGAACTAGATTTCTCCATGGGAGCGGAAGACCGCGGCATCAAGGCAGAGGACTACCCCCTTACCATCCGCACGGTATTGCCGAGTGACAAGTTCATCGTCCATGGCTTCCTTGAGCCGGTGACCTCGCTATTCTCCACGTGGAATATGCCGGTCCGTTACCGCTACGTGTGGCCCATTTTCCTGAACAAGGACGGGAAAGTGGTTTACGTTCCGCGTTATCGCCGCTACTTCCATGAATACCACACGTCCCGTTTGGACATGAAATTCGGTGATCGTACCGAAGAATGAATCGGCTTGACAGGTTCGCGCCTGCGCTTACAGTCTTTTGTTGCGATAGCAACAGCATGAAAGGAAAACGCTTATGAATGATGGAAAAGCACCGAAAAGAAGCATATTCAGTTATATCTTTCCCTATATCTTGATGGCCGCCGCGGCTGGTTTGCTCATTTGGCTGATCGCCTCGAATTTCTTTACCAACTCCAACGCCATCCACGAGTCCGCCGTCGATGAGACGGTTTTGGGATACCGTTTGAGCAATGACAAGGGTCACTATGAGTTGGATGATTACGAGACCACGGACAACAAGCTTTATACCTATGACGTCCGCCACGAGTACACCTCTTACGTCATCAACGGCCGTTATTTGACCAAGAGCAACACGGTCGTCACCTTCGCCGTGCGCATTGACGAAGGCCATTGGAACGAAGGGTTCTCCTATGTTTCCGCCGACGGCACGTCTGATGCGTATCACGCGTCTTACTCGAGCCTGTTCGAGACGCGTATCGCGCACGCAAAGAATAGCCTTGCCACCGGTGGGGCTATCGCGCGTGCCAACATCCAGGCCGCGTCGATTTACATTAGTAACTCTGACGCTTTCCAGGTTTCTTTCTGGGACGCTTGGGGTCCAACGATCATTTCTACCGCGGCCATCCTTTTGATCGGCATCTTCATCTTCTCTCGCCTTAGTTCTTCGGTGAACGGGGCCAATGGATCCATTACAAGCTTCAACAAGTCCCCCGCTCGCCGCGCGGATAGCAGCAAAGTTCGCTTTAGCGACGTGGCTGGATGCGATGAGGAAAAGGCCGAGATGGTGGAGTTGGTCGAATATCTTAAAGACCCGAAGAAATACTCCAAATTTGGGGCCCGTTTGCCCAAAGGGTTTTTATTGATAGGTCCGCCCGGTACGGGAAAAACGCTCCTTGCCAAAGCCGTTGCCGGCGAGGCGGGAGTCCCCTTCTTCTCCATCTCTGGTTCGGACTTCGTTGAGATGTACGTCGGCGTAGGCGCCGGGCGTGTGCGTGACTTGTTCCATCAAGCCAAAGAGGCTGCCCCGTGCCTCATCTTCATCGATGAAATCGATGCCGTTGGTCGTCAGCGTGGCGCAGGCTTAGGCGGCGGCAACGACGAACGTGAGCAAACGTTGAACCAATTGCTCGTCGAAATGGATGGATTCGAGGCCAATTCCGGCATTTTGGTCATCGCCGCGACCAACCGCGACGACGTTTTGGACCCCGCGCTTCGCCGCGCCGGGCGTTTTGATAGGACCATTACCGTTTCTTTGCCCGACAAGGCTGGTCGCGCGGCCATCTTGCGCGTTCATGCGCGCGGTAAGAAGATTGACCCCAATGTCGACTTTGACGCCCTTGCAAAGCGTACCGTGGGCTTCTCTGGCGCGGATTTGGACAATGTGCTGAACGAAGCTGCCATTTTGGCGGTCCGCGACCATAAAGAGCAGGTTGGCATCGAAGAGATCGACGAGGCTATTGACCGCCGCATTTCCGGCCCTGCGAAGTCTTCTAAAGGCCTTTCTGAAAAAGAGCGGCGGCAAATCAGCTTCCACGAATCTGGCCATGCGGTCATCGGCATCAATCTCCCCTACTCCGACAAAGTTCAGAAAATCACGATCGTGCCGCGTGGAAACACGGGCGGGCACGTGCTTATGACGCCTGAGGATGACCGTTTCCTTATGACCAAAAACGAGCTTATAGCTCGTATTACGGGTCTTTTGGGCGGGCGCACCTCGGAAGAGATCTTCTTTCAAGACGTGTCTACTGGCGCTTCCAACGATATTGAGCAGGCTACGCGTTTAGCCCGCTTGATGGTGACCGAATTCGGTATGTCCGACCTTGGTCCCATCCAGTATGAGCGCGACACGGGCTCTGTGTTCCTTGGCCGTGATTACGCCTCTACGCAACGCAACTTTTCCACGCAGGTCGCCTACGAGATCGACAAGGCCGTTCGCGAGATCATCGATGAGGCGCATGAGAATGCCCGTAAGATCCTCGAAGAGCACAAAGACCAGGTCATCTTGATTGCGGAAACGCTGCTTGAAAAGGAGACCATTACCGCGGAGGAAATCGAGTACCTTTGCAAGAACGGTAAACTCCCTGAACCGGAAGGAAAACCCGCACCGGAAGCAGAGTCTCAAAACCCTCAAAACCCAGTGGGTGAAACCCCGGAAACGCCCGTTGATCCTGCCGACAAATAAACGTCATTCAAAGGTCGCTCTACTAATTCTAGGGCGACCTTTTTCTATGGGATGAGCACCGCTTTCTGAGAAAAAACGCATATTGTTTTGCTACTTGGAAAGATGAATGATGCGCAGAGCTATTTAAGTTAAAAAATGCTGATTCCATCGAAGAAAAAAGAAAATCAAGAGATTATATAAATAGACACTTTCTATAAAAATGTCAAATTATATGAAGTATTGGTATAATAAGGATATGGCGGAGTCGAGCAAAAGAATCCAAGAACTGTTAACGAAAGAGGTCTATTCTCGATACGAGCTTTACGACGTCATTTATCGAGTTTACCCAGGTTACTCAGAAAACTCTTGCAATTGGGTCATTGGCCTGTTGGTTTCCGACCATGTTTTGCAGCCTCTTGGAAATGGTGTTTTCGCCCATTGGAAGGAACCATTTTCTTACCCTTTGGATCCAGTATCCGTTTCTTTGCTTGATAAGCTACGGGAACGATTCCCCTACTCGGATTTCGCTGGGGTTACAACCACTTCTCTGAACGAAATTCTAATGGGTGTGGACGAACACAAGGCCCTCCTTCTTCAAGTGTCTAAAAGGGATCTGTTCCCCGCCTATCTTGCTTTACGCGAATGGACAAAGCGTGAAGTTATGCTAAACCCGACGCCGCGTGAGATAGAGTATTATCTTCGCGACAACTCCATCATTCTCAAACCTTTGTTTTCTAAATCTCCTGTCACGCAAGACGGTCTTTATACAGCTGAGAAATTGCTCGTTGATCTTCTTTGCGACAAAACGCTCAGGACTATGTATCCATATGTTTCAAATGAGGATGTCGTCCAGAATATTTGCGAAGAAAAAAACGTCAATATAATAACTACGTTGAACTATGCAAGAAGGCGCGGAAAATACGATGGAATGGTGGCACTCTTCCAAGGCGTGTACGCACCGGAAGTATTGCGGAAGGTGATGGAGGGGAAAGAATGATACGAATTGGAAACATTGAGCTTAAAGGAAACGTGATTCTTGGTCCTATGGCGGGAATCACTACTTTGGCTTATCGGGAATTCATGAAGCCTTTTGGGGTCGCCCTTTCCTATTCTGAGATGATTTCGGATTGTGGGATTTCATATGGAAACGCAAAGACGATGGATTATGCAAAAACGAGTGAAATTGACCACCCTGTAGGGCTTCAGTTATTCGGTTCGGATATAAAAAACACTGCAAATGCAATCGAAATTCTGCAAAAATCCGCTAAATATGACGTTTTAGACATAAATTTGGGCTGTCCCGTTAATAAAGTGGTAAAAGCTGGCTCTGGATCGGCGTGGCTCAAAGACGTTGGGGCACTCAAAGCGTATATGGCAGCTGTGTGCCAAGTGTCTGAAAAACCCGTAACGGCAAAGATTCGTTTGGGCTGGGATGACCAAAGCATAAACGTTTTCGAAGTTTCAAAAGCCCTTGAAGAAGCGGGAGTGAAAATGATTTCAGTTCATTGTCGGACAAGGCAGCAGGAGTACTCCGGACACGCGAACTACGGAGCCATAAAAGGGCTCAAAGAAAGCTTAGGGATTCCACTGATCGTTTCAGGCGATATTTTCACAATCCAAGATGCGATAAAATCCGTCAACAAAACAAACGCTGATGGTGTCATGGTGGCACGAGGTGGAGTAGGAAATCCACAGCTCGTTCGTCAGATTGATCAATATTTCAAGACGGGCGAGATTCTTCCTGATGCAACGCCCAAAGATCAATTGGCTTATGCTAGGAACTATGCCTCTATGCTCATTCGCACGGAAGGGGAAGAGAGGGCGATTAAGGAATTAAAAGGAATACTTCCGAAGTTCTTCTTTGGATTCCCTGGACATAAGAAAATCCGTTTAGCGATAACGACCAACATGTCTTCCGCGCTGGATTTGGAGAAGATTTTCCATGGCGTTGAAGAAAGCTTCTGAATTGCTTCACGCCGTCCATGGCTTTGGCCCGTACTTTGATTCTGAGTCCCGAATTCTCATTCTTGGGTCGTTTCCTAGTGTTCTATCAAGGGCCAAAAATTTTTATTATGGGCATCCCGTGAATCGATTTTGGCCACTTTTAAGTCACTTCTTTGATATTCCTATACCAAATGATATAGATGGGAAGAAGAAAATTTTAAAAGATATACATATTGCTCTATATGACGTTATTGATGAATGCGATATCACTGGTTCGAGTGACGTGTCTATTAAAAACCCCATCTTAACGGACATATCTAGCATTTTGTCTGAGAGTTCGGTTCAAAAAATACTGTTGAATGGTAAAAAGGCAGGCGAATTGTTTGTCCGCTACCAACTGCCCATTATTGGAGATCGTATTCCCTATTTCGTCATGCCTTCTACGTCTCCGGCAAACGCCGCGTATCGTTTGGATGATCTCATACGTGCGTGGGCGCCCGAATTATTAATTTGCAAAAGCGGCTCTGGCGTATAAAATTGTTCGGTGCCGAACAATTATGTCTGAGACCCCGATTCCATTATTGATTAAAGAAACCAGTCGAATCATTCGTTGCGGTTTTGACAGTCTCTTTGATGGCAGGGGAATCCGTCCTGCGGATGGGCGTATCCTTTGTGCCGTTATCGAAGACGAAAATCTTACAAGCGCGGATATTCGCGAGATGTTTGGGTTGTCGAAGGCCACTGTCTCAGAATCGCTGAATAGCCTTGCCTCTGGCGGTTTCATTCAATATATCCCTTCTTCTACGAGTAAGAGGGAAAAGAGGATTATGGCGACGGACAAAGGGCACGAATGCCACGAGGAGATACGTCGGGCGATTGAAGCGTTTGATCTTAAAGCCGTTTCTGGCTTGATGGATCAAGAAATATCGGAGCTCGAACGGTTGCTAAGAGTTGTTGCGGCGAATGTTGGGGAGGATAAAGCATGAGCGAGGATGTACTAAAGCAAACAACCAAGCCCAAGAAGGCACACGTCCTTAAAAAACTTGTTCCGTGCATGTTGGGCTCTTGGCGCTGGACAGCGCTCACTTGGGTTTTCATCACTTTGGAAGTCGTATGCGAAGTCTTGATTCCCTGGGTAGCTGGAACTTATTTGATTCCCTTCATTAACCCCACCCAGGAAATGCTGGATGCAGGTTATGTTATGGCCGACCACATCCGTGAGCTGTGGGGCTTTGCCTTTATCATGCTGGGACTTGCTATCGCTAGTTGCGTTTCTGGCATTGCTGCGGGCTTTTTTGCCGCAAGGGCATCCAGTAATTTCGGTAAAAATCTCCGCAAAAAGATGTTTTATAAGATTCAGGACTTCTCTTTTAAAAACATCGATAAGTTCTCGACCCCCTCATTGGTAACTCGCTTAACAACGGACGTTACGAACATTCAAAACTCGGTTCAAATGATTATCCGAATGCTTGTTCGAGCGCCTTTTATGATGGTATTCGCGTTTGTCATGGCGGCGACTATCTCTCCTCAGCTTTCTCTAATATTTCTGGGCGTCGTTCCGTTCTTGGCTTTCGCGCTCTTCTTCATTGTCTTTAAGGTTCATCCGATTTTCCAAAGCGTCTTCCGCGCCTATGACCGTCTCAATGGATCGGTGGAAGAAAACCTACGCGGTATCCGCGTCGTGAAATCGTTTGGTTGCGAGGAGAAGGAAGTCGAGAAATTCAAAGGGGTCTCGGGCTTCATCTATAACTCGTTTGTTCGTGCTGAACGGATCATGGCCTTCAACAATCCCGTGATGCAAATGTCGACGTACGTGTGCATTCTTTTGCTTTCTTGGTTCGGCGCTCACATCGTGATTTCGACGGGGAATTCGCCTAGTGGGTTCAACACAGGCTCCCTAACCTCCCTAATCTCCTATGTCACCCAAATCCTTAATTCTCTGATGATGGTTTCCATCTCCTTCGTGATGATCGTGGTTTCGAGGAACTCCGCGGAACGTATTTCCGAAGTCTTGGACGAAATCCCTGATTTAGCTTCGCCGGAGGATCCGATTATGGAAGTGCCCAACGGGCAAGTGGATTTCGAAAACGTCTGCTTCCGTTACAACCAAGAAGGCGAGAAGAACGTTTTGGACAATGTCAGCATTCATGTTCCCGCTGGCTCAACCGTAGGCATCATCGGGGCGACCGGCTCTTCTAAGTCCACGTTTGTTTCGATGATCGCGCGTCTATATGACGTGAATTCCGGATCGGTTAAGGTAGGTGGCCACGATGTGCGCGACTATGATTTGGCCACCTTACGCGACGCGGTCGCGGTTGTTTTGCAGAAGAACGTTCTCTTCTCTGGTACCATTCGTTCCAATCTTCTATGGGGAAATCCGCAAGCAACGGATGAAGAGATAGAAAAAGCTGCAAAACTCGCATGTGCAGATGAATTTATTGAGACTTTGCCCGCAAAATACGATTCTCCGATTGAACAAGGAGGAAATAACGTGTCTGGCGGTCAAAAACAGCGTCTTTGCATAGCTAGGGCGTTGCTTAAAAAGCCAAAAGTGCTCATTTTGGACGATTCAACGTCTGCCGTGGACACGTTTACGGATTCTAAGATCCGTGCCGCCTTCCAAAGCGAGATTCCAGAGACCACGAAATTCATCGTGGCTCAGCGAATCCTTTCCATTAGGGAATGCGACCTGATCCTCGTGTTGGATGATGGCCGCATAATCGCATCGGGAACGCATAAGGAACTAATGAAAACTTCTGAGGTCTATCGCGAAATCCACGAGACCCAGGTGAGAGGGGGTGATTTCGATGCCGCGTAATTCGATGAACCCACACGCCAGGAAGCTCACTTTCCGAGAATCGTTTGCCATCTTCCGCAGGATTTTCGGCCTCATGTTCAAAAGCTATCCGGGCTTTCTGATCCTCGCCATCATTTGCATTCTCGTTTCCTCTGGCGCCGGCGTATTAGGCAATGTTTTCGTAGGCGATGTCTTAATCGACCAGTTTATCTTGCCCATCGTGGCTGACCCGAATGCATCGACTAGCCTCTATGGCATTCCGATGGATTTGAGCACTTTGATATTCCTGATGGCTGGCATTTATTTGGTTGGCGTGGGTTGCGCTTATGCTTACCAGATTTTGGTTTCTCAAATCGGGCAGGGGACGCAGAAGAAGCTGCGTGACCAAGTGTTTGAACGCATGGAACAATTGCCTTTGTCGTACTTTGACCGTAGAGCTTTCGGCGACGTGATGTCGGTCTATACCAATGATATCGATACGCTTCGCGAGATGATTTCGCGCGTCCTTCCCATGCTTGTCACGAGCATTGTGACCATGATCGCCTCCATGGCCGCCATGATCGCACTTCAGGAGTGGCCTTTGATTCTGGTGGTCCTCGCCTTCCTGGTCATCATCCTGGTCGTGGTTTTGTCCGTCACCAAGAGATCAAGTAAATATTTCATCGCCCAACAACGGATTTTGGGCGCCACAAACGGCTACATTGAAGAGATGATCTCCGGCCAAAAGGTCATTAAAGTCTTTAACCACGAAACGCAAACGAAGGAAGGGTTCGACACTTTAAACGAGGAGCTTTGTAAGAACACAACCAAGGCCGTTCAGTTCTCCAACATCCTCGGCCCCGTCGTGAACAACCTCGCGAACATCCAATATGTGGTTATCGCTTTGATCGGTGGTTTAGCGATCGCTTATGGCTTTATGGCCAAGCCTGGCGTCATTTTGTCTTATATGCAGCTGGGCCGTTCGTTCACCATGCCTATTTCCCAGCTTGCGATGAACATCAATATGCTCATCATGGCTTTGGCTGGCGGGCAACGTATTTTCGAGCTGATGGACGCCACTCCCGAGGTAGATAAGGGGTACGTGACGCTTGTTAATGCCGAAGACGATGGCTCTGGGAACCCCGTTCCTTGCGACCATTACACCGGCAAATGGGCGTGGAAGCACCCGCATACGGATGGCTCGGGCACGACTTTTAAGTGGCTGCGCGGGAAGATCAACCTCTACGACGTCGATTTTGGATACGTTCCCGGGAAGACGGTTTTGCACGACATTACGTTGTATGCCGAGCCGGGTCAAAAAGTAGCCTTCGTCGGACCTACGGGCGCAGGAAAAACCACCATCACCAACCTGTTGAATCGTTTCTATGACATAGAGGATGGCAAGATTCGTTTCGATGACATCAACATCAACAAAATCCAGAAACACGATTTGCGCCGAGCGATGGGCATGGTTTTGCAAGAGACGAACTTGTTCACGGATACCGTGCGGGAAAACATTCGTTATGGTAACCCCAACGCTACCGATGAAGACGTTGTTCGCGCAGCCCAACTTGCGAACGCGGACAACTTCATTCGCATGCTTCCCAATGGCTACGATACGGTTTTGGAGGGCGCAGGGTCTGGTTTGTCCCAAGGGCAGCGGCAATTGATTTCCATCGCCCGCGCCGCTTGCGCCAACCCGCCGGTTCTGATTCTGGACGAAGCGACGTCTTCCATTGACTCTCGTACGGAGGCTTTGGTGCAAAAGGGCATGGACGCCATTATGAAAGGCCGCACGGTTTTCGTGATCGCCCACCGCCTGTCCACGATTCAGAACTCCGACGTAATCATGGTTTTGGAGCAAGGGCGCATCATTGAAAGAGGAACCCATACCTCGTTGCTTGAACAAAAAGGTAAGTACCATCAGCTTTATACAGGTGGTAAAGTGACCGAAGAATAAAGCGATTTTCTTCTTCCGTTTTTATTTCAATATGACCAATTTGCGGTGATTTGATTTCGATTGCGCTTCTTTTTGGTGCGAATAAGTACGAAAGGCGCGGATTTTATTTCGGGTGTTGGCTTTCTTTGCGAGCGCGGGTGCGCTAAGATAGCGACGCCTCAAAGGAGGATTCACCATGGAAGAAAAGTTAACGGACCAAGAACAAGCGCGCGTCGACAAGCTCCCCAAGTATGAAGAGCTGGGCGTCGACCCTTTTGGCAAACGCTATGACTGGAAGGACCGCATCGTGGACATTCGCGCCGCCCATGGGGAAAAGTCCGCCGAGGAACTCGCGGAGAACCCTGTCGAAGTAGACGTCGCCGGACGCCTCATGGCCATTCGCCGCATGGGCAAGGCTGCCTTTGTGAATCTTAAGGACGAGCATGGCGCCATCCAAGGATGGCTTGGCTTAGATGTGCTTGGCGAGCACGATTACGCCGTTTTCAAACTTGCAGATTTGGGCGATATCGTGGGCCTTCAAGGCACGTTGATGAAATCACGCACGGGCGAGTTGACGATTCGGGTTACCCGTTACACCCATATCGCGAAATGCTTGAAACCCTTGCCGGAGAAGTTCCATGGTCTGACGGATACCGAAGACCGCTATAGAAAGAGGTATTTGGACCTTATTGTGAACGATGATTCCCGGAAGATCGCTTTGCTTCGTCCAGCCATCGTCAAAGAAGTTCGTCATTATTGCGATGACCAGGGGTTCGTCGAGGTGGAAACGCCGATTCTTTCGCCCATTGCGGGTGGAGCGGCCGCACGCCCCTTTATCACGCATCACAACACGCTCGACCGCGACTTTTACCTGCGCATCGCCACCGAGCTTAACCTGAAGAAAGCCATGATTGGCGGCATCGACCGCGTCTACGAAATCGGAAGGATTTTCCGAAACGAAGGCATCGATACCCGTCACAATCCCGAATTCACGACCATCGAGTTATATCAAGCCTACGGCGACCTTGGTTCCATGAAGGAATGGATGGAAGGATTATTGAAACACCTTGCCCAAACCATCCTTGGTACCGATCAAGTTCCTTGGGGCGAAAACGTGCTCGATTTCTCCGTTCCGTTCCGTTCGGTTTCTATGTGCGACGCCGTTTTAGAGGCCACGGGCATCGATTTTCGTAAGGAAATGTCCTTCGAGGAGGCGGTTGAACTTGCGAAGAAACACAATGTTCCCTTGCAGCAATCCTGGAACTCGGTGGGATATATCATCCAAGCGTTCTTTGACGAGTTCGTTGAAAAGACCTTGATCCAGCCCACCTTCGTCCATACGTATCCCATTGAGGTTTCCCCGTTAACAAAAAAGACCGAGGATCCTCGTTTCGTGGACCGCTTTGAGCTATTCATCTGTGGGACCGAATTCGCCAACGCCTATAGCGAGCTAAACAATCCGTTCGACCAAAAAGAGCGCTTTGAAGCTCAGCTTGCCGCGCGTGGCAGGGGTGATGAGGAGACGGAGGCCATGGACCTCTCCTTCTTAGACGCGATGCGTTATGGGATGCCACCCGCCGGAGGCATTGGCTTAGGCATTGACCGCCTTTGCATGATGCTTTGTAACGTGGACAACATCCGGGAAGTTCTCTTATTCCCGACGTTGCGCGTATAAAAACCGCGAATCTTTACGCCACAAAGGCCTTTGCTCCCTATAAGGGGGTGGAGGCCTTTTATGATTGGCTTGGAAGAGTGGTTCGTGGGTTATTTGGATTCGTTGCTCGAAGAAAGCGCCGCGACGAGTATATCGCTTCGGGGAGGGCGATATGTCCAAATTGAGTTGCGCATGGCGAATCGTTTCCTTTCGCTGGTGCTTTTTGATGTGGCTTTGGGGAAAGCGCCAACGTATGAGCAATTCCAAGGGATTGGCTTTACGGACGAGGAATCCGTTTATCAAGAAGCGGAGCGCCTATACGCGGACTGGAGCGCCCTTTCACTGGAAACTGCGGTGGAACGTTATTGCCAATACATGAATCGGCTTATTGACCGTTCTGCGATAAAAACCGCTTTGAAAGCTTGGGTTTTGCGCGCGGATTATTGTTTTAACGCGCCCGCGATAGCGATGGAGATCGCGCATATATGCCCCAAATGAAAGAAAACGAAACTTTTTAGCACTCATGTGTTGACACTGCTAAAAAGAGGTCTATAGTGTAGTTAGCACTTAAGCAGTACGAGTGCTAAATGTGATCGAAAGGAGCATCACTTATGACCTACAATCTCTGCCAAAACAAATCGTACTTCGATCCGTTCTTCGAAGCCTTCTTCGGAAAGGAAGCCCATAACGTTGGCTACCTCCCCATGAAAACCGACGTCTACGAGTCTGAAAAGGCCTATCGCCTTGAGATGGACATCCCTGGCTTTGCCAAGGAAAACATCAACATCGACTTCAAAGAAGGCTACCTCACCGTATCCGTGAAGTCGGAGGCCACGAAGGACGAGGAATATGCCTTGGTGCGTCGCGAGCGCTTCGCCGGCGAAACCTCCCGCCAGTTCTATCTCGGCGATATCGACGAGAAGAGCATTAACGCCAGCTATAAAGACGGCGTGCTCACCATTGTCGCCCCCAAGGTTGTTCCCGAAGAGGCCAAACCGTTTAAAGTCGAGATCAAATAACGACGCACGTATCGCGCAAAACGGTTTTCGTTGGAAACGGTGGCTCTCCCTGCCACCGTTTTCTTTTGGTGCATATCCATTGCGGGACAAAGGCGCCGTTGTTACCATTAGAATACCCCTGGGGGGTATATATGAAAAAGAAGTACGATGTCCGTGGAATGATGTGCGCGGCTTGCCAAGCGAACGTGGCCCGCGCCGTAAGCAAAATAGATGGCGTGGAAAGCGCGAACGTTTCGTTATTGGGCAAATCCATGGTCGTGGAGTTCGATGAGTCGAAAGTCGACGACCAAACCATCATTTCCAGCGTTGAATCGGCTGGATATGGCTGCAGCATTTATATAAACGAATCCGTGCGCCAGATTCAGGCCAAGCGCGAAAAGGCGTTGGCCACTTCGTTGCGCAATGTCCTTTGGAGTCTTGGGTTTCTCGCGTTATTGATGGTGTTTTCCATGGGGCCGATGATCCCGCCGGTCATGGCGGCCATCGACGCTTCCCCATATATGCCCTTTATTTGTTTTGGGAACGTCACCGCGCAGCTTGTTTTGCTCGTCCCTATATTTATTTTGAACCGCGCCCATTTTGTTTCGGGGTTCCGTGCGCTGGGCAAATTGCATCCGAACATGGATTCTTTGGTTGCGCTTGGTTCTACGGCAGCCACTTTATATGGCTTATATATTTATGTTTCGATGATCGTTGCGCTTGCCTCTTCCGACGCGGAGGCGGTCATGCGGTATTCCATGAACATCTATTTCGAATCCGCGGCGATGATCCCAACGTTTATTTCCCTCGGGAAGTATTTTGAAGCACGCGCGACAAGCAAAACGACAGCGTCCATCGCTTCATTGATGGCTTTGACGCCTGATGTTGCGATTGTTTTGCGTGGCGGTGAAGAAACGGAAGTCCAAACGGAAGCGATCCTGGAAGACGAGACGGTTGTGATTAAGCCAGGCATGACGATTCCCGTGGATGGTGTTGTCCTGTCGGGCTATGGCAGCGTGGATCAGTCCGCGATTTCCGGAGAATCTGTCCCCGTTTATAAAAAAGAAGGGGACAAAGTCGTCGCGGGGACGACGAATAAAGAGGGTTCATTCCTTTTTCGCGTTACGGAGGTGGGGCGCGACACGACGATCTCTAAAATCGTGGATCTAGTTCAGGAAGCGAGCGATTCCAAGGCCCCAATGGCGCGCCTTGCGGACCGCATCTCTGCCATTTTCGTCCCCTCCGTCATCGTCATTAGTTTGATTACGTTTACGCTGTGGATGCTTCTTTCCGGGTTTGGCGTTGTTTCTTCTACGCGTCCGGACTGGAACCTATCAATTCAACTGGCCGTTTCGGTGCTCGTCATTTCCTGCCCGTGCGCTCTTGGCTTAGCCACTCCTGTTGCGATCATGGTCGGGACGGGCATTGGGGCGGAGCATGGCATATTGATCAAATCCGCGGAGGCCTTTGAACGTTCTTCTAAGGTGGACGTCGTGCTTTTTGATAAGACCGGTACGTTGACGAAAGGAGAGATGCGCGTAAAGGATTTCCTTGTGTTTAATGAGGACGTGCATTGCGTTTTGTCCGACGTCGCGGGCGTGGAGTCTTGTTCGGAACACCCCATTTCTAAAGCCATCGTCCGATATGCGAAAGAACAAGGGATCGAATTTGAACGTTCGTTAGATTTCGAAAACGTCCCCGGCAAGGGCGTGCGTGGGTCGTCCTACGCAATAGGGAACCTGCCGTTTGCCCTCGAGAATGGTTCCGTTGGGCCGAAGGTCCTTTCAGAGTTGGAACAACGTCAGGAAGCGGGGGAAACGGCCCTTGTGATCATGCGTGGGAACCAAGCCATCGGCCTTATTTCGGTGACGGACGAAGCCAAAAAGCATGCCCGCGCAGCCGTGGAGTCCCTAAAGAAGATGGGAAAACAAGTTGCCATGGTCACCGGAGATAACGAGAAGACTGCGCGCGCCATCGCTTCCAATTTGGGTATCGACGAGGTTCACGCAGGCGTTTTACCGGACCAAAAGGAACAAATCGTCCGCCAGATTCAAGAAAGCGGACGTTCTGTCGCTTTTGTCGGTGACGGCATCAACGACGCTCCGGCTTTAACGCGCGCCGATGTGGGCGTTGCCATAGGCGCTGGTACGGAAATCGCCATTGAGTCCAGCGATATTGTTTTGGGGCGGAATGATCCCTTGGACGTTGCCAGCGCATTCGCCTTAAGCGCCAAGGTTGTGCGAAACATCAAACAAAACCTTACTTGGGCTTTTCTGTATAACGTCATTCTTATCCCGCTTGCCGCCGGTGCCTTTTACGCGGTGGCGGTGGAGCCTAATTGGTTTACGGGTTCGCAAGCCCATTTGGTTTTGACTCCGATGATTGGGTCATTCGCAATGTCTTTGTCGTCGGTTACCGTGGTACTCAACGCTCTACGGCTTCGATTTTTTAAGGGAATTCAAACAAAGGAGGAATAAACATGTTTGGGACCAAAAAACAAACGCTCATCGTCGAGGGGATGATGTGTGGCCATTGCGCCGCCCATGTCCAAGACGCTTTATGCAAACTTGAAGGCGTGAAAGCCGCCAAAGTGGAATCTGACCTTAAGACCGTGAACGTCAAAGTTTCCGGCGAACTCTCGGAAGAGGTGTATCGCGCCGCGATTGAAGGCGCTGGTTACAAACTCGTCGAGGTGGTTCCATGAAGGCCGATCATGCGACGGTCTCCCGCCAGCTTAAGATTGCCCGTGGCCAAATCGATGGCTTGCTTAAGATGGTGGAGGAAGACGCTTATTGCATCGACGTCTCCAACCAAATTATGGCGACTTCCGCTTTGTTAAAACGGTTGAACGCCATTGTGCTTTCCGCTCATTTGGAACACTGCCTTAAAGACGCTTCCAACGAGGAAGAGATCGATCAAAAAATCAAAGAAATCCAACAGTTAATCGTGCGCCTTAGCGATTAAGGCAACGCGAGAATCGGGACGATCTTCTCTTGCAATCCGCCCAATACGAGTAACTGCCCGTTTTGAATGTGGAGATCGGTTTCGGTGCGCATACCGAAATCGGGGGCATAGATCCCGGGTTCGTCGGAGAAGGAAGTTCCATCCAAAAGAATCCGCGTGTCATGGGATTCGTAGTCGTCTAGATTGGCTCCAGGCCCATGGGGTGATTCGTTGGAATAGATGCTATGGCCGAGGCGATGGGTGAAGTATTGCCCATACCCGGCCTTTTCAATGACCTTCCGGGCGATGGCATCGGCTTCCCATGCCTGAACAGGTCGGTTGGGCAATTCATAGCGAAGGAAAGCGATCGCCGCATCGCGGGCGGCTCGAATGATTTCAAATCGAGAGGCGAATTGCTCCGGGACGGATTCTCCGACGAAGCCCATCCAGGTGATGTCTGCGTAAACAGAGCCTTCCTCTTCGTATTTGGCCCACATGTCGATGAGCACGAGGTCGCCCTCGCGGATGGGCGAGAATGTGTTTTCCGTTGGGGCGTAATGGGGGTTGGATGCGTTGGGCCCAATCGCCACGATGGGCGCCTCGTCGAAAACCATCCCCTCTTGGCGGAACCGATTCACGATAAAACGTTGCACTTCATATTCTGTGGTTTGTCCGTTTTTGCGGATTTCCATAGCGATAAAACGAAATGCTTCATCTTTAATTTCTAAGCACGCTTTGCAGGCTTTCTTTTGCGATTGCAGGGCTTTTTCATTCAAAATTGCCGTAAATCTTTGCAACAAATCCGCGGAAGGTTTCACTTGGATTCCCAGGCTTTCCACGAATCGGACCGTCCCGTAATCTGCGTGGCTGACATTGGGCAATAACCCTTTTTCGCTGATATCCATAAGCGCGCACCGATACGTTGCGAAACTAGCCTTGGCCAAGTTGAGCATTTCCTGCCAGGTCTTGTATGGGCGCAGCTGGAACGTTTCCGTGATTTCGGCCACGTCGAGATAAACCCGATCGATGACGTGACAGATGATGTAGGGCATCCCCTGGGCTGGGATGACCAGGAAGAGTTTCCGCGTCAGCATCTTCTTCCCAAGGAAGTGGGCCACGGCGGGATTCTTGTTCTCGTAATCTACCGCAATCCATGCATCGGCATTGCTTTGGTGGATGAATTCTTTTGCGCTTTGGATGTTCGTCATGGGTTTTATCTTAGTCGCCTTCTTAAAGAAAGGCACTCCTTAAGGCAACACGAAGTGAGGGACTTTGATACAATTAGGCGATGTTGACCGTCGAAGGGAAGAAAATGGACCGGGAACACCCCCGGCCCGAATACCCAACCCCCCAATTCCAACGCGACTCCTTCTTGTCTTTGAATGGGATATGGGATTTTTGTTTGGACGATGATCCGAACAACCATTTTTCCTATCCGTACGACATCGTGGTTCCGTTCGCGGTCGAATCCGAGCTTTCGGGTCTGCAGGGAACGGTGAAACCCGGCCAAATCATGCATTATCGGAAGAGGTTCACGCTTCCAGATGGGTTTAACCGCGGAAGGGTTTTGATTCACTTTGAGGCCATTGACCAAGTGTGCGACGTTTTCCTTAATGGCATCAAAATCGCACATCACGAGAATGGCTACCTTCCTTTTACCGCGGATTGCATGGAACTAAAGCCAGGAGAAAACGAAATATTGGTGGACGTGCTTGACGATACCGCTTCCCCGTTTTTCCCTCGGGGGAAGCAGTCCCTTCGTCCTCATGGCATTTGGTACCATGCCACTTCGGGTATTTGGGGCGATGTGTGGATCGAGTCGGTACCCAATCAGGTCATCCAATCGATTCGTGTCACGCCGCTATTCGATGAACGCAAAGTCTATCTGAAGGTTCAGTTCGAAGGCAGGGTTACGTCTTCGAAGGTTTCCGTTTTGGTCCGCGGAAACGAGATCGCTTCCGGGGAATTGAATTCGAATGCGGAATGCACGCTTGACGTGGCGCGGGATTTTAAGCCATGGACTCCCGAGGACCCCTTCCTTTACGACTTAGACGTGACGGTGAATTCCGACCACATCCAAAGCTATTTCGCGATGCGTAAGTTCTCGGTAACCCAACATCGCGGCCATCCCGTCTTCGCTTTGAACAACAAACCCTTTTTCCTCACGGGCGTATTGGACCAAGGCTATTATTCCGATGGCGGTTTGACCGCGGCTTCCGACGAAGCGATTCTGGCCGATTTGCGGATGCTCAAGGACATGGGTTTCAACATGGTGCGCAAGCACATCAAGATCGAGCCCATGCGTTGGTATTACCATTGCGATCGCCTTGGGCTCATCGTCATCCAGGACTTCGTGAACGTGGGCGACCCTGTGAAACTAGGGCTTTTCATCCTCGCTCCTTTCTTCCGTCTAAAAATCGATGACACCACCAAACATTCGTGGTTGGGCGTTGGGAGGCCAGAGTCTCGGGCGGCGTTTGAAGAGAGCATGTCCGCCGTGGTCGACCGGCTTTATAACGTCCCTTGCATCGCGGTTTGGACGCTTTTCAATGAAGGGTGGGGCCAATTCGATTCCGTTCGGCTTACGGGCCGATTAAAGGAGCTAGATCCCACGAGACTTGTGGACTCCACGTCAGGCTGGTTCGACCAAGGCGCAGGTGATTTTGATTCACGCCATGTGTATTTCCGGAAAATCAACCTCAAAGGAGACGACAAACGGATCCTTTCGGTTTCGGAATGCGGCGCGTATTCGCTGGTCATCGAAGGGCATTGCGAGACGAAAAAGCGCACGACGTATAAGTATTATCACGACCTTTCCGGCTTGACGAAGGCAGTGAAGAGGCTTTACCAAGAGCAGATCCTTCCCCAAAGGGAGAATGGGCTTTCCGTGGTGGTGTATACCCAACTAAGCGACGTTGAGGCGGAAACCAACGGCTTGGTCACCTATGACCGCAAGGTAGTGAAAGTGCCTCCGCGTGAGATGAAGGCGCTGAATGAACTTTTGCGATTCCCGGAGGGTGGCAATGATTAAGGCAGCGTTCTTCGACGTGGATAACACGCTTTACGATTGGCCTACGGAGACGTTTGTTTCCTCGGGAATCGAAGCGATAAAACGCATCGCGAAAAAAGGCGTGAAAGTTTTCATATGCTCTGCAAGGCCTTATGCGTCATTGAAGGAATTCGGCGTCTTTGATTTGGGCATCCATTGGAATGGCGTCATTTCCAATTGCGGCGCCTTCGTGACGCTAGGGCGTCGGACTTTACGTAACTTGACGATGGATAAAACCAAGGTTCGGAAGCTATGCCGCTTGGCGAAGAAGAACCATCTTACGATGGAACTTGTTACGGCCCGCACCCGTTTCTTAATCGCCCCTGGGGATACGTTCTTGGAAAACTATCACGGCACTTATAGCGATTCCGTGCCACCGGTGCATCCGTATTTGGGGGAAGGCGTGACCGGCGCGCTGCTTTTCGCTCCGGAAGAATATGACGCACATGTCGAAAAAGAAGTTCCTGGACTGAATTTATATCGATTCCATCCATACGCCGTGGATATCAGCGAAGAACCGCACCGCAAAGGAGACGGCATCGCTTACATTACCAAGGAACTTGCCCTTAGCCGTGACGAGGTTTTGGGTTTTGGCGATGACGTGCAAGACATCACGATGGGCGATAGCGCGATCTTCGTATGCGTGGGAAACGGAAAAGAAGAGGCCAAGGCCGAAGCCGACTATGTCAGCCCCGCGATCGTGGACGATGGTCTCACCGTGGCCTTGGAAAAATATGGGGTCTTATGAAAATCGGTCGATTCGTTTTGCGGTTAACGCGGCACTTCCTAAAGAAGTCCGACGATAAGAAAAAAGAAGATTGGCCGAGCATGGACGTGTATGTCTCTCAGAGGGACGTCGACGTCATTGGCGACGGGGATTTCTACCATCAAATGGATATCTTTTACGCCGCCCCAGAGAAACGAAGCGGGAAGACCATCATCGATATTCACGGCGGCGCCTATATTTATGGCGACCGCAAGAACAACTTCGCGTTCGCTTCGGTGTTCTTGGAAAAGGGGTACAACGTCATTTTGTTGGACTATCAGCAAAACCTCGGGACCCACGGTTGCGAGGAACAGGTGGCGGAACTTTGCGCTGGGCTGCGCTACATTGGTGCGCACGCTTCGGAGTTGGGCTTGGATCTTGGCAACCTGTATCTGATTGGGGATTCAGCCGGCGGGCATTTCGCGTTGCTTCTTACCGAACTTGCGGATGACCTCGCTTTGCAAGAGAGCCTTGGATTTGATTTGGGCGGCATTCGGTTCCGGGCGATGGCGTTAAGCTGCCCCGTTTACGATTTCGTGCGGTGCGTGAACACGAAAGAGATGGCGAAAAGCGGAAGGAAATACATGTTCGGCCCGTCATTCGCGGACCCAAACTTTGCCCTTCGGCTTTCCCCAAAGGAACACATCGCCTCATTAAAGACCTCCTTCTATCTGTGCTCTTGTTCCAACGATTTCCTGCAACAGGAAAGCATGGATTTGGACCACGATTCCAACGAAATAGGGATAGAACACCGGTTTGAATTCATCGCCGACGCGCGAAAAGAAGTAGGGCACGTGTATAACGTTATTGGCTTCCGCTTGGAAGAGTCGGTCGCGACCAACCAAGCCATCCACGAGTTCTTCTTGGCACATTAAACCCCCAACTTTTAAGTTGGAAAGGCTTTGAGGTTTCCCCTTCCAACGAATATCATTACCAAGTAATGAAAGAAGCCACGTCCCAAGACATTGCACTCGTCCTTCAAGGAGGCGGAACCCGTGGCGCGTTCACCGCGGGCGTTTTGGACGTTTTGATGGAAAACGGAATCACGTTCCCCTATGTCATTGGGACCTCCGCGGGGGCTTTGAATGGGGTGAATTACCTTTCGGGCGACATCGGGCGGAGCAAATTCGTCACCACCGAATTGATCTCGGACAAAAAGTTCGTTTCCTTTGGGAACCTTTTGTTCCGGGGGAGCATTTTCAATTTCATCTATCTGTTCCACGAGGTGCCGAAAACCCGCTACCCCTTCAATTCCGCCGCGTTTAATACCTCCCCCTCGGAGTTCGTCGTGGCGACCACCGAGATGAAGTCCGGCAAAACGGCATATTTGGAAAAAGGCGTCTGCAAAGAGTTTTACAAAGCCCTTGCCGCCACTTCCTCGCTTCCTCTTTTGGCACGTCCCGTCGACGTGGAAGGGGAACTTTATCTGGATGGCGGAGTCGGAGCGGCCATTCCGTTTCGGAAGCCCATCGAGGAAGGGTTTTCCAAAATCGTGGTTATCGAAACCAGGGAGAGAGGTTTTCGTAAGAAAGTTAAATCCTCTCCGTTTAAGCAGTTTCTGGCGCGTTGCATGTATGGCAAGTACAAACAGTTCCTCGTCGAATACAAAAGGCGCGCCGAGCAATACAACCTCGACGCTGCGGAAGTGGAGCGTTTGGATGACGAAGGCGTTGCCTTTGTCGTTTACCCAGAGGTCCCGCCTGAGGTGAAACTGGTGGAAAAGGACACCGATCGTCTCTTGCGGCTATACGAGCAGGGGCATGATGTCATGACGCGGCAATTGCCTCGTCTTAAAGCGTTCATGAAAGGGAGCAAACATGAACAAAAACGATAAGAAAAAACAGTCTCCCAACAAAGGATTGGTCGACCCCAAAGCCATCAAGGAATTTGCCGTCTACAAAGAGACGACCTTGATGGAGTTTCTCATGTTCAAAATGCCCGACGCTCCTCGGAAAACCATCAAGTCGCTTCTTTCCCATCACCAAGTCGCGGTGGGCGGGGTGCCAGTATCGCAATTCAATTATCCGCTGGTTCCCGAGGACGTGGTTACCGTGTCGAAGCATCGCATTGCCAAGCATGAACGGAAGGATCTGCCCATCATTTACGAGGACGAGGACATCATCGCGATTAACAAACCTTCGGGCTTGCTTTCCGTCGCGACCGAGCGCGAAAAAGGAAAGACCGCCTATCGGCTGATTTCCGATTACGTCGCTTCGTTTAATCCAAAAGCCCGCATTTACGTCGTCCACCGTTTGGACGAAGACACTTCGGGCGTTTTGGTGTTCGCGAAGAAATTCGAGGTGCGGGAGGCGCTGCAAAACCATTGGCAGGAAGTGGTCGAAACCCGTGCCTATTACGCCATTGTCGAAGGAAAAATGGAAAAGGATGAGGCGGTTTTGCAAGATTATTTGATGCAGAACGATTTGCATCTGGTGTTCGTAACCAAGAATAAAGCCGCCGGGAAGCTCTCCACGACGGCGTATAAAGTCATTGCCTACAAAGAGCCTTATTCCTTGTTGGACGTCCATATTTCCTCGGGACGCAAAAACCAAATCCGCGTGCAGCTTGGCAGCCGCGGACACTATGTGGCGGGTGACGATAAATATGGCGAACCCTCGAATCCTTTGGGCCGGTTAGGCCTTCACGCCTATCAACTCACGTTTACGAATCCGCTTTCGGGAAAACGGTATGATTTTGTCACCCCGATGCCCGAAAGCTTTAAGCCATTGTTTTTCAAAACCCACGCCCAAGTTCGGGCGGAGCAGGAGGAAAAGGTCTTGCGGCGCAAGCCTTCCGCCAGCGGGAAACACCCTGCGCAAAAACCAGAGGGCCAGCCTCCTAAGCCGGGTCGAAAGCCTCACTATCCTAGAAGAGGGGGCAAGCGATGATCCCGGGTGGCAAGGTTTGGTTGGATAAACTCAAAGAGGCGCTAATTTCCGCCTCCCCGATCGCCTTGGCGGTCTTGGTGTTTTTCCTTGTCACGCGCTTTTTGCTCCCTCAGGATACCTTTTCTGGTCCGGGGGGCGTCCCTTATTCAATCTCTAACGACCAAATCGTTTCCTTCTCCGTCGCGGCGGGGATGATCATCTTGGGCATGGCTTTGTTCAACCTTGGGACGGAGCAATCCATGACGGAAATCGGGCTCATCATCGGTGGGTCGTTGGTGAAGAAGAACAAATTCTTTTTCGTCATCGCCATGACGTTCATCATCGGCGTTTTGGTGACGATCGCAGAGCCAGACCTTAGCGTTTTGTCGGGGCAGGTTGGCATCGATAGCCAAATCATCATTTGGTCTATTGGCGTCGGCGTGGGCTTGTTCCTCGTCGTCGGCGTTATCCGCACGACGCTCCATCAGAGTCTGAACGTGATGTTCCTGGCGTTCTATGGTTTGTGTTTTGCCCTGATTTATTTTATCGACCCTCGGTTCCTTCCGATTTGTTTCGATTCTGGTGGCGTCACCACGGGTCCGGTCACGGTCCCGTTCTTGCTAGGGTTTGGCCTAGGTATGGCGGCGAATCGAAACGGCAAAAACTCCGAGGATTCCTTCGGCTTGACCGCGTTATGCTCCATTGGGCCCATCATCGCAGTCATCGTCATATCCCTTATCCTCAAAAGCACGGGGAGAGGACTTCCGGATGCTTATCCCCAGGGTAGCGAATCCTTATCTTCCATTTGGGAAGCGCTGGGGGGTTCTTCGTTACGAACCATGGGTTCGGTTGCGTTGTCCGTCGTGCCGATTTTGGGGTTCTTTATCGTGTACGAACTGATTTTCATTCGGATCCCCGGCAAGGATTTGCTGCGCATCGTCGTCGGAATGCTTATCACCTATGTGGGCTTGGTGTTTTTCCTCACCGCGGTGGAATGGGGGTTCTTGCCCGTTGCCCAAACGGTGGGCCAAATGCTTGGGACTTCGGTGCCCATGCATTACGTGGCGATCGGCATCGGCGCCTTGTTTGGCGTCTTCGGCGTTTTGGCTGAGCCAGCCGTGCACGTGTTGGTTGCCCAGATGGAGCAAGTGTCCGACGGCGCGGTGAAGAAAGGGCACGTGCTTCTTATTTTGGCTTTGGCAAACGGGGTGGCCGTGGCTTTGTCCGTGCTTCGTTCCCATTTCCGTTTCGGCTTGGAGTACTATATCATCCCCGGATACATCATCGCGTTCGTGCTGTCGTTCCTTGTTCCGAAGATTTATACCGCGATGGCGTTTGACTCTGGTGGCGTCGCCTCTGGCCCGATGACCTCAACCTTCGTTTTGCCTTTCTGCATCGGTTTCACGCTGATTCAGGGCGAAGACGTATATATGTATGGATTTGGGTTGGTCGCCATGGTGGCGATGATGCCGATCATCGTCATCCAAGCGCTCGGTTTGCAGTCGCAAATCAAAACGCGGATGGCTCTTGCCTATGCGCGAAAGCGTATCGTAGAAGAGAATGACGATCAGATCATCCACTTTGACATGACCGCGTTTATGGAGGAGGGCCTATGAGCGAAGAGCAAGAAAAAAGCTTCGTTCCCTACGACCGCACGCATCGTCTGCGTCCCCTTCTTTTCGTCACGACCATCGTTCCCGATGGCCAGGCCGAATCCATCCTTCAGCTTAACTACGATTGCGAATCCGCGCTTTGCTGCGTGTGCCATGGGCACGGGACCGCTCCGGCGGAGATTCTCTCCATCCTTAGCGTCTCCCCAAAGAAAGACGTGGTGTTCTCCGTCCTGCGCCTAGAGTTCTGGGAGAAGTACAAGGACGCGCTACGTCAGCGCTTCAGCGTATCCGCCATGGCGAAAGGAATCGCCTATTCGGTTCCTCTAGATTCCGTAGCGGGCATCTCGATTTACAAAATGCTGTCGAACACCCGACTATTTGAAAAACCCATCTCCCCGACGGAGAAGAAAGGAAAGAAAGAATGAGCAAATACGAATGCATCATGGCGATCGTGAACCATGGGTATTCCGACTTGGTGATGACCGCCGCGACCAAAGCCGGCGCCCGAGGAGGCACGGTTCTTTCCGCCCGTGGAACGGGAAGCAAAGAAGTGGGGGAATTCTTCGGGATCCGCGTCACCCCCGAGAAGGACATCGTCCTGATTTTGGTTCCCCAGGAAATCCGCGATCAGACCCTATCGGCGATCAACGAGGGGGCAGGCATGGGGACGAAGGGCCTTGGAATCGCCTTCTCCCTGCCTGTCGCAGACGTAGTAGGATTAGGGACGACGGAAGAAACAAAGACAGACCCTAAGGCAGGAGAATGAGCGAATCTGCGGCACCACAAAAACCGACTTTGCGGGAATTGCGCGATAAAAAACCTGCAAAACACACTTGGGCGCGTCGGGTTTTCCCGTGGCTATTCCATTGGGACAGCGCCTTCTATTACGGGGTTTTCCTGTTTCTGTTGGCCGCAATATGGACTATATATCCACTGATTTTCAATTCATTCACCCAACTTTTGAACTGGGACTACACCTGGCAATACATCTCGTTTACCTATAACTACTGGGATGCATGGCACACGTTCTTCACCACGGGTCATCTGCCCCTTTATGACGCGGGGCTATTTTTGGGCGGGGACATGATCGGATCGGGGGCCTATTACGGCTTCTGCGACCCATTCATGTTCGTTTGCTATTTGTTCCCGCGTTCATGGATTCCGCACACCTATGTCCTTATGACGTTCGCCAAGTTGATGTTTGGTGGTCTCATGATGCGTGGATACCTAAAGGAAATGGGCATTCGGGAATGGACCGCTCGCATCGGCGGCATCGTCTATGCCTTCTCGGGCTTTACCACGTTCTATGAAGGCTTCCCGAACTTCACATCAGCGATGGCGTTTTTCCCGTTGATCCTTTGGGGCATTGAACGGGTGTTACGGAAACGGGAGCCCACCTTGCTCATCGTGGGACTCGCGGGCTTAGGGATGTCGTGTTTCTTCTATGTCCCGGTGCTTTGCATCTTCGGTGTCATCTATGCGGTGTGGCGGTTCTTCGCGACCATCAAAACGCGCGACAAAAACCAGAACATCATGGCCATGGTATTGGGCGTTTGTGGATTCGCGATCGGCTTAATGCTATCGGCTTTCGCGATTTTGCCTTCGGTTCGGCAAAGTTTGCTTTCCGGTCGTTCCGCTTCCATCGGTAGCGCCTATCTTCACACGGTGCTCAATACCTTGAAGACATTCGATTTCAAGATGTTCTTCACTTACGTGTTTGAAGAAGTGGGGGATAATCCTGGACGCGAGCTGATGGGGTTGATTTCCTTCTTCTTTCCGACGGGTGGGTGGACCAACCTTCCTTTGGCGCGTAGCGGTTACGACGCCTGGACTTCGTCGTTATTCTGTTACACGCCTTGCGTCATTTTGTTCTTCGCGGCGATCATCAATTCCGTGCGGCTTCGGAAATGGTCGCATTTGGTCGTAGTGGTCCTTTGCGTGTACGCCGCATTCACCAACTTCAGCTATTTCTTCTTTTACGCTTTCACCGGCAACGGTTATGGTCGGTGGTACCTCGTTTTGGTTCCCCTTATCGTCTATTACTGTTGTTGGGCGTTTGACCTTCGAAAGGAAGAACCTGCGTTCATCCCGTTTGCCGCCAGCGTCATGGCGTTGATCGGCACCATCTTCACCTTCTACGTCACCGAGGGCATCCTCGGTGGCAAAACGTTCAGCTATGCGACGTATAACCCGAACCACACCACGTATTGGCAGACAAGTTACCACACGGCTTCCGAGATTTACGGCAGTGTGGATGCGGCTTGGTATTTCTATTACCAATTGGCCTTCGTCTTAATCGAAGGAACGCTATTGTGCGTGGGTCATCGAAGAAAGTGGCTGAAGTTCGCTCTCCTTGGCATGGCTTCGGTGGAAGTCGCTGTCATGGGTGGCCTAAGTTACGCCTTTAATGGTACGTGGTCCTATGATTATTCCTACGCCGGGGGCACCGAAACCCGCGAGAGCAGTTTGGTGATGACCAACGCGATCAACGCCAACGACAGCTCTTTCTTCCGCACTTATTGCGACACGTCCCGAGGAAGCAACTACACGCATAACGTCTTTGGCGTCAATTCGCCCTCATCTTTCCATTCGTTGATGAACTTTGACGTGGAGACCTTCGCCTTAAACAACCAAATCAAGCTCCCTGGCGGTTCCAACACCACTTACGGCGGGGAATCCTATTACAACCCCCGTTGGTCGGGACATTACGCGAACAAACGCTACGCGACGGATACGCTGCTTGGCATGCGTTATTACATCATCCAAAACAACTACTCCGGTTGGAAAGACAACGAAGGGAATCCTTTATTCCTGCCCGCGAACGTCCCCTTTGACGCTGAGGAGATGGTGGACTATTCGCCCAACCGCGATCGGTATCGTGTGTATCGCCGGAACGAATCGAGCCTACCCAATCTTGGATATGCCGTGTCTTCGGACACGCTCTATCGCATGAAATACAATCCCGATTCGGAGTTTAAGAATCAGTTCTTCAACTATTGGAACGGACGGAACTCCTACCTGGAGTTGGAGTGGGTCCAATATGTGGAAACCCATGGGGCCATTTTGGAGGACGATTGCGTCTTGCCGGAGTCGTTCACCGTCAAAGAGAATAGCCCCGCCATGACTAGCGACCAGGCGTTAACCGACGCTACCGGTGGCAAGCTGAAGCGGTTGGTCAACGGTAGTGGTCTGACCATGGACTACTATGTAACCGAATCGGATGACCGCCTTCTTGCCGGCGTTAACAAGTCCTACTACCACGAAGGTTTGGCCTACTTTTTGAATCATTACAAGACAAAGCAATCTAACTTGGGCGGGCAATTTTCCATGGCGAAGGACTTTGGCAAGCTGGCCATCCGTCCATCCTCGGGCGAATTCTTCAACACGGACGAAAACGGTTGCTATATGGAATTCCATTTCTACAACAATAAGAACGAAGGGGCGCCCCGTGTATACGCCATTGGGGACCGCAAACTTCCGAGCGGGGAATGGGAAGAGAACGTTTGCCTAAGCTTCGATCATCAGCTTTTGCCGAGTGCCACCGCGACCGATTACTATTGCCGCGAGGCGTGTACCTTTGGCTTATATGCCCAAGGCAAAGTGCGGTACTTCGTCTTGTGCTATGGCTCTTCTGGCTTCGTCAGCGTCAATCCAAGCGACTTCTATTTATCGGTGGTGGAACGTTCCGATATCAAGGCGTTTGAGGCCCAAATCGGCGCGGACGCCCTGCAAGAAGTAAAAACGGAGACCAACCGCTTCCTGTTTAAGACCAATTACGCGGAAGACCGCATCGTGCTGACCCAACTTGGGTTCGACAAAGGCTGGTCGGCGACGGCTACGTTGCCTGGTGGCCAAAAGGTCAAATGTCAGATGCTGAAGTTGGATGGTGGGTTGGTTGGTTTTCTCGCCCCGTCGGCCAAGGGAGAAGGCGGGGAAGCGCTGCCCGTGGAATACGTGTTGGAATACAAGACGCCCTATGGAAACCTTTCTGCCGTTTTGTACGTCACGGGTATCGTATGTTACGTCGGTATTTTGGTTCTTAGCTTCGTGTCGCTAAAGAAAAAGCGCAAGGAATCCCTCGCGCTACAGACTCAGGATTAATCGCGTTTAAACGTCGCGATGTAGATTTCGTAAACTCTGTTTTTGGGAAGGCCAGAGCTTTCGCAGACGGCCTTGATCGCCTCTTTGGAGGTCTTGCCCCATTCCAATTGGTCCTTTAAGGCCAAAGCGATTTCGTTATCGGTCATTTCACGTTGGCTCTTCTTGCCGCCTTCGACCAAAACGACCATTTCCCCGCGGAGGGTGGATTCATCAATTAGGGCAAGCTCTCCCAAAGTCCCCCGGATGAATTCCTCATGGGTTTTGGTGAGCTCCCTTGCAATGACCGCCTTACGGTCTCCCCCAAGGATCGCCGCCATGGAAAGAAGCGTCTTGAAGATGCGGTGGGGGGACTCGTAGAAAACGAGCGTTTCCGGATAAGGATCGAGTTCGCGAAGCCTTGCCTCCCGCTCGGTAGGTTTTGCGGGAAGGAACCCTTCAAAGTGAAAGTGTTCGCTTGGAAGTCCGGAACAAGCCAAAGCATTGATCGCGGCGGAGGGGCCGGAAGTGACGGAAACTTTGATTCCCGCTTCGAGGCAGCGGGCGACGAGCCGTTGCCCGGGGTCGGAAAGGCATGGATATCCGGCATCGGACATGAAACAAACCTTCTTCCCATCCTTAAGCAGCGACACGATGCGCGCGCTAGCTTCTTCCTCGTTATGCTCATGGCAGGAGATGAAAGGCTTATCAATGCCGAAATGGGCCATGAGTTGACCTGAGTTACGCGTATCCTCGGCCGCGATGAAATCGGTCTGCTGGAGCACCTGCAATGCGCGAGGAGTCATTTCGGAAAGGTTTCCGATGGGGGTGGCGATGAGATAAAGAAGCGGCTCGGGCCCTTCGAAATTCAACGCGCGGGGAATCATTGGCCGTTACCGCCTCCTTCGCCGCGGTTGTCGCCATGCCTGCCATGACGGTGGCGATGCCTTTTGTTTCGGTTGTCATTCCCACCTTGGCCTTGGTTAGGCTGTTCGGGGCGAGGTTGATTGTTGTTGCGCTGGTTATTGGGACGGTTTTGGTTGTTGTTTCCGCCTTCGTTGCGTTGGTTTCCATGACGCCTTTGATCGCGGTTATTCCGTCCGTGATTGCGGTCGAAATTCTGATCTTTCTGATTTTTGGACTGGGGATTGTTGGGTTTTTCGTTTTCGGATGGCTTGTAATCAATTCCAAAAGATGGGAGGGGGGCGTCTTCCGCTTTGACGATTTCCACTTTGCGCACATACGTGCCTTTAAGCATCGCTTTGACGTCTTCTAGCGAGAACGTTTTGTAGTCGCTTCTTGTGGCGTTTACTAAGCGGATCGTCTTGGAAAGGATATTGATCGCGTCTACGGTGTATGGGCCTTCGTCGAGCTTCACTACAGTGCCGTAATGGGGGAACTCCTTTTTGGCCTCGGTATAGGCGTCATCTTCATACATCAAGCAGCAGATGAGTTTGCCACAAGGGCCCGATAGCTTGGGAATGTTCAACGTAAGCATCTGGTTTTTGGCGCGTTGGATGGAAATGCCTTCGAATTGGTTCAAAAAGGTAGAGCAGCAAAGGGGCAATCCGCAGATGCCAAGCCCACCGACCATTTTCGCCTTGTCGCGGGCGGCGATTTGGCGCAGTTCGATGCGGCAGCCGATTTGGGGCGCGAGGACTTTCAGGAGTTCGCGGAAATCCACACGCTTTTCAGTGGACGTATACGTGATGGTGATTTTGGAACCATCGATCGTGTAGAAGGCGTCGATAAGGTCCATCGCCAGGTTGAGGTTGGCCACCTCTTGACGAGTGATGGCCATGGCTTTTTTCGCGTCGGCGAGGTTGCGTTCGTAGTCGCGGATGTCGCGTTGGTCGGCTTTGCGAAGGATGGATTTGAGCTCGAGCGGGGAGTTATAGGTCGAGAGTGGCTTGGGTTCGATCGACACTTGGCCCGCTTCGACGCCGTTGGCGGTCATGACGATGACTAAATCGCCTAAGGCAAAGTCGTCGTCGGGGCAAGAAAAGTAATAACTTTTTTCCGATCCTTGGAAACGTATTCCTAAGTAAAATCCGTTGTTGTCGGTTTCCATAATTCGTCACTCCTTGGTGAGGATGTTCACAAGATGGGCAAGAATGAGCCCGATTCGGATATTGAGGCCTATCTCCCCGCGAAGCGTCATGATGGAGAGAAGGGAGCTTTCAACATGCGGCAGCTTCTCGGCTGCTTCGGCGATGATTGTATCATAAGACCCCAAGGAAATGGGGTTGCCCGCTTTTTTGGCGACGATGTCCCGAAAGAATTGGGTCAGCATGTCGAAGAAAAAGAGGGCATCGGCTTTGTTCCCTAGCAAAGGCGTGATTTCCTTTTCGAAAATGTATCGTCCGAAATTCGGCGCCCGGCTTAGCGCGTCCAAACCGTTGACCAAACTGGTTTTCATTTTTTGGTAGGAATCTTTCGCCGCGACCGTTTTTAGGATTTCGCCGCTGTTATAAAAACAAGAAAGAATTTCCGCGTCCTCTTGGCTTACGCCTAAGGAAAGGGCTTCTTGGAGCACTTCGCTCCGCGGGGTGAGAACCAACCGTAATTTCTCGCATCGGGAAATGATCGTGGGAAGCACTTTATCTTCGTTTTGTGTGGTCAGGATGGCGTAGGTATAGTCGTTTGGCTCTTCCAAAAACTTCAGTAGGGCGTTGACGGCTTCCACGGTCATGTTTTCCACGAGATGGATGACGTAGACCATGATTCCCTTACGCTCCAAAGGGGTGTTTTGGAAAAGGGTAAGCGTTTCACGTACCTCGTCTTTTTTGATGGATTCTTCTTCCCCATCGAGAAATATGAAGTCGGGGTAATTGTTGGAGACAAAGCGCTGGCACATGATGCATTCTTCGTCCGCCAAGGGGTTGGGGTGGTCGCAAAGAATGGTTTGGGCGAGGAAAAGCGCCGTTTCCTTCAAAGGCGTCCCATGCTCGCCGAAAAGCAAATAGGCGTGGGACAGTTGATCGTGGCTAAGGGCGTAGCAAAAGGATTTGGTGACGAATGGCTGCTTTTGGAGAAGGTAACGCGACAGACTCATCGGGGCATGCGTTTCATGATGGCGTCGTAGGCGTCCTGGACGACTTTTTCCAACGTTTGGGAAGCGTCGATGATGACGAAACGTTCGGGATAACGTTCTGCCAGAGATAAGAAGGTTTTCCGCACGCCATGGTGGAACTCGATTTTCTCAAGGTCGAGGCGATTGACTTCGCGGTTGGCGTTTTTGGCGATCCGCTCCAGCCCAAGTTCGGGCTCAATGTCGAATAGCAAAGTCAGATCAGGGAAGGTTCCTTCGGTGGCGAACATGTTCACGGAAAGCACGTTTTCAATGCCAAGCCCTCTCGCTCCGCCTTGGTAGGCAAGCGAAGAATCGAGATAGCGATCGCAAAGCACGATTTTTCCCTCCTTGATCGCGGGCCACACCTTTTCTACGAGGTGCTGGCGTCTGCTGGCTGCGTAAAGAAGGGCCTCGGTACGGGGGTCCATCTTGGTGTTTGCCTTGTCTAAAATGACGTTGCGGATCTGTTCGGCGATAGGGGTGCCGCCTGGTTCGCGGGTAACGACTGTGTCAAACCCTTCACTGCGTAACCGCTCGTCGAGTAAGCGCAAGGCGGAGGATTTTCCAGAGCCCTCCCCACCTTCGAACGTGACAAATAGACTCATAAGGTTTTCCTCCCTTCCAAAGCGCGGGATAACGTAAGGGCGTCGGCGTATTCCAAGGAGGAACCCGCGGGCAAGCCATAACCAAGCCGCGACACTTTGACGTGCATGGGTTCCAAGACTTTCGCCAGGAATAGCGCAGTCGTTTCCCCCTCAAGCGTGGGGGAGGTGGCGACGATCACCTCTTGGATGCCTTCTTCGCCAATACGGTATTTCAAAGTGTCTAAAGCAAGCGCTTCTGGGCCGATTCCCTTCGCGGGGGACAATAGGCCACCAAGCACATGGTAAACCCCATTATAGGTTCCAACCGATTCAAAAGCGGTCGCGTCCTTAGGGCTTACGACGACGAGGCAAAGGCTATGGTCACGGCTTGGGTCTTTGCAAACGTCGCAAAGATCATCTTCGCAATAAAGCCCGCAATTCTTGCATTTACGTATGCGATTTTTCGCTTGGACGATGGAATCTGCAAAGGACATCGCGTCGTCTTTGGACATTTCCAAAACGGCGGACGCCATGCGTTCGGCGGAACGGGTGCCTACGCCAGGAAGACGGCGGAAAGACTCCACTAAGGCAATGTAGGAAGGAAGTTCCTTCATTAGAATAAGCCGGTCTTACCGGTGACCCTTTTCTCGATTTCCTCGTGTTCTTTCTCGATGGCTTCCAAGGCTTCGTTCAAAGCGAGGACGATGCTCTCGGAAAGGATTTCGGCGTTTTCAGGATCCAAAGCGTCCTTGTCGATGACGAGTTCTTGGACGGAGCGATCGCCGAGCATGGTGAGTTCCACCATGCCGCCTTTCGAGACTTTGAACTCCTTCTCCGCGAGGGCCGCTTGGGCCTTTTGCATCTCGCGCTGCATGCGCTGGGCGTTGGCCAGCATCTGTTGCATTTGGTTCATGTTATTTCCTCCCAATGGGTAGATTCAGTTGAATGGTTTCGGGCAAAGGCAGTTTGCCGATTTGCTGCTTTCCGAAGAAGTCGTTTTGGCAGCGGTTGGAGTCGTTGCGGTCGAGGGCATAGACGAATACCTTTTTGCCAAGCAGCGTCGCTACGAGGCTTGAGATGGCCTCTTGGTTGCCCTTGAGGTTGGCGAGTTCCTTCTTTCGGGTGAAGTTGAAGTTAAGCAGCAGTACTTGGTCGCAGAGACAGAATGGGCGGCCTTCGCTTAACAATGTCGCGACGGCGCCGATTTTCGGATCGAAGCGGTGCTCTCCGATTTCTCCCCAGCGCTCATAGAGCTGCTTCCGCATCATCTTGTATTTTCCACCGAGGACCATGATGCTGACGATGGTCGCGTCATCCAAAGAATAGGATTCGCCCTCCGTGACCAAATTGCTCGGCTTTTGGGGCTCGGGTTTCTTTGGCTCTTCCGGTTCCTGGAAGATGGGCTTACGGGGCTGTGGTGCGATTTCTTGCTCTTTGGGCGCCTCTTGCTTAGGGGCTTCGGCCTTTAGTGGCGCGAACGACGCCTCTTCTAACGGCTTCGGTTCCTCTTCTTCCTCTTCCTCTTTGTCGAAAAGCCAATCGGGAGGGGTGGTGCCATTATATAAACCTTGTGGTTCTGCACTTGGTGCGGGAGTTGCTTGAGGCTCAGGTTTGTCGGGTGCTGGATTCGTTTTTTCAGGCACGTCTTCCGCTTTTGGCATGGCGGGCTCCGGTTTTGACTGGGGTGGTTCTTCCTTGATGGGCTCGGGCTTTGGCTCGGGCACGGGTTCCGGAGCTTTTATGGGTTTTGGTTTTGGCTGGGGCGGTTGGGGTTTTGGCATCGTTGCGACAGGCGCTAGGTTGACTTCTGCGTCTTCATTGACGGAAGCCATCCGAATTAGTGAAAGTTCAAACAGGGACCGAAGGTTACCTACGGTTTTGGAATCGGTTTGGCACTTGATGAGAACATCAATCATTCTATTGGCACGTCCCACGTCGATTTTTCCAAGCAAAGGGTCGATTTCTTTTAGCTTCACGGCCTGCAACAAGTCCTCTTTTCCCGTCTTGAGGTAGATAAGGCAGTCTTTGAGGATGTCGAGCAAGGCTTGGATGAGGCGCTTTAGGTCGATGCCTGAAGTGATGAATTCGTCGGCAAGGGTGAATACCTCGCTGACGTTTCCATCGAGCACGAGGTCGAGCAATTTGCATTTTTGGGCGATAGAGGCTAATCCAAATACGTCGAGAACGTCTTTTTCGCGAAGCTGGTTTCCGCCATAGGCCAAAGCCTGATCCAAAATAGACAACGCATCGCGCATGCCTCCATCGGCCAGCTCGATGATGGCTTCGACGGCAGGCTCGTCATAAGGAACGCCTTCGCGTTGAAGAATCCAATGGAGTTTTTCGCGAATGTCCGAATCGTCGATTTTCGAGAAATCGTAACGTTGGCAACGGGAAACGATGGTGGGGAGAACCTTATAAGGTTCGGTCGTGGCCAAGATGAAGATAACGTGCTCGGGTGGCTCTTCCAACGTTTTTAGAAGCGCGTTGAACGCGTTGGCGGACATAGTGTGGACTTCGTCGATGATGTAAATCTTGTATTTGCCGCGAATCGGCGCGTAACGGACTTTGTCGATAAGGTCGCGGACCTGCTCGACGCCATTGTTGCTGGCGGCGTCGATTTCGATGACGTCGGGATGGGAACCCGCGTTCATCGCGAGGCAGTTGTCGCAGTGGTTGCACTGATGTCCTACGCCTTCTTCGCAGTTCAAAGCCTTCGCGAAAAGGCGGGCCATGGAGGTCTTTCCCGTGCCACGGGGTCCGCAAAATAGATATGCGTGGGCGATTTTGTTGTTCGTGATCGCGTTACGGATGGTCCGAACGATGGAACGTTGCCCCGCCACTTCCTCAAACGTAGTGGGGCGGTATTTGTTGTAGAGAGCTTTGTATGCCATTGCATTGAATTATAACGGCCAAGGCCTTTTCTTCCTAGGGTCTAATCAAAGATTAGTAAACGTTTTATCGTCACGCCTTGAATGTTATAATCGCTCCGGCAGGAACCGAATATGGAAGACTCGATGAGAAAACGGCTGGAGGCGACGAAGGTTCGTTACCAGCAATTGGAAGCGGAATTAGGCAAAGATGATGCCGCGGACGATTTGGAATCGTTTACCAAGAAAACGAAAGAACAGGCGAACTTGAAGGAGGCCTACGAAGCCTATCTTCAATACCTAAAGGCGGAGCAAGACGCCGCGGACGCTTTGGAAATGGAAAACGCGGGCGATCCGGAGTTGGCAGAGTTTGCCAAAGAGACCCGTAAGAATGCCATCGCGACGATGGAAAAACTAGAAGAGGACTTTAAGATCATCCTTCTTCCCAAGGATCCCAACGACGACAAGAACATCATCGTGGAAATCCGTGGTGCGGTCGGAGGGGACGAAGCCAATATCTTCGCCGGAGATTTGGTCCGCATGTATTCCAAATACGCCGAGAAGCAGGGCTGGAAGATCCAATTCTTGGATGCTTCTTTGGGCGCTTCGGGCGGATACGCTTCCGCTTCGTTCATGATCAAAGGCGATTCCGTCTATTCCAAACTTAAGTTTGAATCGGGAGCTCACCGCGTTCAACGCGTCCCTAAGACCGAGGCCTCTGGCCGTATCCATACTTCCACCGCGACCGTTTTGGTCATGCCGGAAGCCAAGGAAGTGGACGTCCAAATTAACCCTTCCGATTTGAAGATCGATACGTACCATTCCCAAGGCGCTGGCGGCCAAAACGTCAACAAGACCGAATCCGCCGTGCGCATCACTCACTTGCCCACGGGTCTTGTCGCGGCCTGCCAAACGGAAAAGGCCCAGCTCCAAAACAAGGAAATCGCGATGCAGATGATCCGCGCGAAGGTCTTCGCCTATTTCCAAGAGCAGGAAGACGCAAAGCGCGCGACCGAACGGAAACTGAAAGTCGGCACGGGCGAGCGCTCCGAGAAAATCCGCACGTACAACTATCCGCAAAACCGCGTGACCGACCATCGCGTTGGCTACACGATCAATCAGTTGGACCGCGTCATGGAGGGAGAACTTGATTCCATCATCGAGGCGCTGATCCATTTCGACCAAGAGCAGAAGTTGTTGGAAGTGGAGGGAAATCCGGATGCCTAAGGTGTTCGAGGTTTATAATGACGCCCTGGAAAAAGGAAAGATGTGGGGGGTGCCTTCCCAAGACATCCGCCTCCTTATCGCCCATATCATGGGCTATGCAGAACCGATCGACGTCTTGTTTCATAAAGACGACGAAATGAGGCAAAAAGAAATCTTTGACGAAGGTTTTGCGCGACTATTAGGAAACGAACCCATCGAGTATATCATCAACGAAGCGCGTTTTTTGCATACGCGTCTATACGTGGATGAGAACGTTTTAATTCCCCGGATGGAAACGGAAGAGCTCATCGCGAATCTCTCCGAAAGAATCCTGGATTACTATGATCCGCGGAACTATTTGGTGTGCGCGGATATCGGCACGGGCTCTGGTGCGATCATCTGTGCCCTTCATATGCTTTTCCCCAATTGGATATTGGTGGGGAGCGACGTTTCGGAAGTGGCGTTAGAAGTCGCGCGCAAAAACATCAAGGACCAGGGGATGAACCCGAATCTTCTGAAAGGACCAAGCCTCCAGCCTTATATCGATGCCCATATGAATCTGGACATTATCGTCAGCAACCCTCCTTATATATTAAACAAGGAAGACGTTCAGGATTCCGTGCGCCGCTTCGAGCCGGACAAGGCCCTTTATTTGGATAAAGACCACTCGGTTTACGAAGAGGTGTTCCGCGATTATAAAAAAGTGAAAAAGGGAACGTTGCTCATGGCGTTTGAAATCGGGTATGACCTGAAGGACTATTTAACGGGCCTTATGGAAAAGTACCTGGAAGATTACGAGTTTGAGTTCGTGGATGACCTGAATGGCCTACCGCGTTTCCTCTTTGTGTTCTGCAGGTGAAGAATATGGAAACAAAATGCATTTCTTGGAGAGAAAAAAGCATGGCGGCGGAAGCGCTGCGCAACGGTGGGGTCGTGGTCTTCCCGACCGAGACCGTATATGGAATCGGCGCCTTAGCGAGTTCCCATGCGGCCGTCGAGCTACTAAGGGAAGCCAAAGGAAGGCCGGAAAACAAACCGATTACTTTAATGTGCTCTTCCGCGGGCGAGGCCGTCCGTTATTGCCGTATCGATGGTCGCCTTGCCGCCACCATGCGGGCATTTATGCCTGGCGAAGTCACCTTTTTGGTTCCCGCGAAGGAAGACATCCCTTTTGACATCGATTTGGGAACCGGCGTCGTTGGGGTACGTGTTCCAGATGATCCCGAGGTTCGCTCTTTGATCGAAGAAGTGGGGGAACCCCTTTTGGTGTCCTCCGCGAATCGTTCGGGGCAAGAGCCCGCTCATGATTATGACCAGGCGCGCGAAACCTTTGGAGGCATTGTTCCCGTTATTGTAGAAGGGACGTGCAAAAGCAATGTCCCGTCGACGATCATGGATTTCGTTCATTTAAAACGAGGTAAACCCGTTTGCGTCCGGAAAGGAAGCGTGGATCCCGAGAACATTACGGAAGAATATGAATGCGCGGACCTTCGCGTCTCCATTGGCTCGGATCATGGCGGCTTCGCGTACAAGCAACAAATCATCGCCCACCTAAAAGAAAACGGCTATCTCGTACTAGATTTGGGGTGCCCGGATACCAAATCGGTGGATTACCCCGAATTTGGCATGGCGGTAGGACGTGATGTTTCCTATGGAAAGGCTTATTTCGGCGTCGTCGTTTGCACTTCTGGCATCGGAATTTCCATTGCCGCGAACAAGGTGCCGGGAATTCGTTGTGGGCTTGCTTATGATGACGTTGTCACTTCGAAGATGCGCGAGCATAACAACGCCAACGTCATTGCCTTTGGCCAAAAGTACATGAAACTGGATGACGTGCTTCGTAGATTGGATATTTTCCTATGCACGTCCTTCTCAAAAGAGGCGAAGCATCGTCGTCGCGTCGCGCAGATTTCCGATTAGTTTTACCCATTTGTCGTGTCATTTCCTATAAAGGGATGTGAGCAACACTTTCATATGTCCGCGGTGCGGAAACAAAGATCAATTATTCGTTGGGTATAAAAACGGGCAGCCGTATTGTCGTAGGTGCATCGGCTTTCAAGGTGAGGAGGCCCAAGATGCGGTCAAGCCACTTCAAAGCGTCCGACTATCCCTTTCGTATTCCCTTTCCAGGGAACAGCGTGCTTTATCGGATCAAGTGATCGCGAATTTCAAATCTGGCATCGACACCTTGGTTTACGCGGTTTGTGGGTCGGGGAAAACGGAGATTTCCTATGGTGTCATCGCCTATGCGATGTCCAAAGGGCTAAACGTGGGGTTTGCTTTGCCTCGCCGGGACGTGGTGGTGGAGCTATTCCAACGGCTTAAAAGCGCGTTTCCAAACAACAAAATCGTTGCTGTATATGGAGGCCACGCATCGGTTTTGGAAGGGGACTGCATTATCCTTACGACGCATCAGCTATATCGGTATCCCGCATATTTCGATTTGCTTGTCATGGACGAGATCGATGCGTTCCCATTTAAGGGGAGCTTGGTACTGGGCTCTTTTTACGAACGATCGCTACGTGGCCATTGCGTCATGATGACCGCAACGCCATCCAAGTCGGTCATTGCGCGTTTCAAAAGGCCCGGCCATCAGATTTTGACTTTGAGGACAAGGTACCACCGAAAGCCCATTCCCGTGCCGTGCTCCCATTTGGCGGTCGGGCCGCTGAAATTCTTTTTTTGCGTCCGGAAACTGAAGGAATACAAGAAGGCGCGGAAACAATGCATGGTGTTCGTTCCGACCGTCAGCATGGCAGAACGACTTTTTGGCTTCTTAAGGCTTTTTGTTTCTAATGGGAATTTCGTTTCCAGCAAACGGAAAGGAAGGCCGGGAATCATCGAGGCGTTCAAAAACGGAAAGTACGACTACCTTGTGACCACGGCCGTCTTGGAACGCGGCGTGACGATTCGGAACCTCCAGGTGATTGTCTTTGGTTCGGACAACCGTATTTACGATTCCGCCGCGTTGATTCAAATCGCGGGCAGGGCCGGGAGGAAAGCAGACGCCCCAACGGGAGACGTCTTCTTTTTGGCCAATAAAGAAAGCGAGGGGATGAAACGTGCCATCAAAGAGATCGAATACTGCAACACGTTTTTGTAAGGTTTGTTTTCGCAAAATCGAGAAAAGTTCGTTATACGAGACGATTTTTACGGCGAATTTGATCTGTTTGCGTTGTTTTCGTGAGATGAGTCCAATATTTGAAACGTGGCGTATTGGCAACGTTTCCTGCATGGCGATCTACCGATATTCAGAGACGTTCCGCTCTATGCTTTACCGTTACAAAGGATGCGGGGACATCGAGCTTTCCGATTGCTTTTTGGAACGCGTCCGGCTGTTGATTCGGCTTCGTTATTGGGGCTACGTCATCGTCTTCGCCCCGTCTTATTTGACCCACATCCAAAAGCGCGGATTCGACCATGTGCCTACCATGCTTGCGAAGTTAGGAAACCCAATCTTGGACATTTTTGAGAAAACGGATGACGTGAAACAAAGCAGCCAAAGCAAGAACCGAAGGAAGAAGATCGGCAAGTATCTCGCCATAAAGGGCAACCCCGTCTTGAAAGGGAAAAAAGTCTTGTTCGTGGATGATGTGTATACAACGGGTTCGACCACGAAAGCGTGCCTCCGTTTGATGCGGAAACTACGCCCTAGGAAAGTCTCCGTTTTGGTTTTGTCCAAAGTGGCGTCGCATGGAACTTAACGAGAATCTGCCAGTGTTCGCAAAGGGTCGCGCTCGTATGTTCGTACGCAGTTGCCTGCCCATGCGCACTTTGCTATCATTTACGGGCACTTTCCAGTAAGGAGACATTCGTGGCCAATTTCATTGAAGCAATATTCCATCTCGAAAAAAGAGAGTTGAAGCGCCTCGCCAAAGAGGCGGACCTCGTCCTGGCGTTGGACGAAAAAATGACCGCGCTGACCGATGACGAGCTACGGGCCAAAACCGACGAGTTCAAAGCCATTCTCGCAGCCGCGGCAACCGAGGAAGAAAAAGACAAGAAGCTTGAGGAAATCAAGATTGAGGCGTTCGCCGTTGCCCGTGAGGCTGCCTGGCGTACGTTGAAACAGAAGCCTTTTAAAGTTCAGGTCATTGGTTCCTTGGTCTTAAACGGTGGCAACGTCGCCGAGATGCGCACTGGCGAAGGTAAGACCCTTACGGCAACCATGGCGGTGTACCTTAACGCCCTGAAAGGCGATGGCGTCCACGTCATTACCGTCAACGAATACCTAGCCTCCCGTGACGCGGATTGGATGGGTCAAGTCTACCGTTTCTTAGGTTTGACCGTCGGATGCAACCTCGCTTCCAAAACTACCGCGGAAAAGCGGGAAGCGTATTTGTGCGACATCACTTACACGACGAACTCCGAACTTGGCTTTGATTACCTGCGTGACAATATGGCCACCAGCACCGCAGGGCGCGTTCTCCGTGGCTTGAAGTTCTGCATCGTCGACGAAGCTGACTCCGTTCTCATTGACGAATCCCGTACCCCGTTGATCATTTCCGGCGGCAAGAAGTCTTCTGCTTCGCAGTATCAAGTCGCTGACCGCTTCGTGAAGATGCTCAAGAAGGAGACCGACTTCACGATCGACATCAAGACCAAGACCGCGAACCTCACCGATTCGGGCAACGAAAAGGCCGAGCGTATGTTTGGTGTCCGTAACCTTTACGACCCCGAGAACCAAGACCTCGTTCACCGTATCCACCAGGCGTTGAAGGCCAATTACATCATGGCCCGTGACGTCGAATACATGGTGGACGCCGAGCGCCAGATCCAACTCATCGACCAATTCACCGGCCGCATCATGAAGGGCCGTGAATATAACGACGGCTTGCAGCAAGCCATCCAAGCCAAAGAAGGGGTGGAGATCAAACAGGAAACCGTCGTCATGGCGACGATTACCTATCAGAACTTCTTCCGTCTTTACAAGAAGCTCTCGGGCATGACCGGCACCGCCAAGACCGAGGAAGAGGAATTCGAGAAGATCTACAACATGAAGGTCATCGTCATTCCGACCAACCGCCCGATTCAGCGTAAGGATGACGACGATTGCATTTATGGTAACCATAAAGCCAAATTGGCGGGCCTTGTCGAAGAAGTCAAAACCCGTCATGCGAAGGGACAACCCGTTTTGATTGGTACCGCTTCGGTCGAAGCCAACGAAGAAGTGTCGGCCTTGCTTACCGCCGCGGGCATTCCCCACGAAGTCCTTAACGCAAAGAACCAAGCCCGCGAGGCGGAGATCATTTCCCATGCGGGCGAAATGAACGCCGTTACCTTGGCCACCAACATGGCCGGCCGTGGAACGGACATCAAATTGGGCGAGGGCGTGCGTGAATTAGGCGGCCTTTGCGTCCTTGGCACCGAGCGTCATGAATCCCGTCGTATCGACAACCAGCTCCGTGGTCGTTCCGGCCGTCAAGGCGACCCTGGCTATTCCCGTTTCTTCGTCTCTTTCGACGATGAATTGATGCGCCGCTTCGTCCAAGACAACATCCGCGAAATGTTCCAGAAGCAACTTGGGGATGACCATTTGGAAAACCGTATGATCCAAAACGTCGTGACCAATGCCCAAAAACAAATCGAGGGCCGTAACTTCGACACCCGTAAGAACTTGTTGGACTACGATGACGTTTTGGCCAAGCAGCGCCAGATCGTCTATACCCGCCGCGACAATATCATGCTCGCGGGCGACATCACCGACATGGTTCACACCTTCTTCGTCGACACTGGTAAATCCTTGGCCAAAAAGGCCGTTTTGTCGGGACGTGACGAAGGTTTGATCAACGCCGAAGAGCTAAAACGACTCATTGAACCCTCCTTCGTTGAAGAGGGAACTTTCCCTTATAAGGCCTACGAAGAGGCGACCGTGGAAGAAGGCGGCGAGGACCTGGGCGAGTTCTTGTACCAGTGCTATCTCAAGCGCCGCGCCGAATGGACGCCTGAGCAGGCCGATTACATCGAGCGCAATGTCTCCTTGTCCGTCATCGACCGCAACTGGACCAAACACATCGACACCATGTCCCATCTTCGCGATGGCATCGGCTTACGCTCCTACGCGCACACCAACCCGCTGCAGGATTACGTGAACGAAGGCTATGCCTTGTTCCGTGAGATGAATGAAAGCATCGCCGTGGATTGCGTCTATAACTTCATGCGCGTCCGCTTGCAGCAAAAGGCCCAGCAGGAGGAACCCCAAGGTGAAACCGCCCAGGCCGAAGCCAGTGGCAACGTGACCGAAGCGCAGGCGCAAACCCCGCAGCAACCGCAAGCGAACCCCGCTCCCGAGGCCCCTAAGGACGATCCCGTTTTGGCGGAGCACTACAAACTCTTAATCGAGATGCGCGACACGTTCCAACATGCGCGTTCCGTCGCCCCGACCGTCCGTAACATGTTCAACCAAGGCGCCCTCGCCATTGCGGCCAGCGGCTCCAAAGAAGGCAAAGCCAGTGGCGCGGTCATCGTGAAAAACCTCGAGAACGGACTGGTCGAAAAAGGATCCGTCAAGGCCGAGGATTACGATGGGTTGCCCGTGGAAGAAGCGGGCAAGAAGCTTTCCGGCCTCTTGTTCTCGCTTTATCAGAAGCGTCGCGATGGTTGGTCCAACGAACAGGCCGACTTTGTCGAGCGTACGGTGGGCGTCCAAGTTTTGGATAAAGATTGGGAGCGCCACGTCTCTGGTATTTCCAGCCTCAAGGAAAAGATCCTAAAGGACGCTAGCATGGACGAATATGTCAAACGAGCGATGCCACTTTCCGGCAATTTAATGCAGGGCGTGTCGTTGGATATCGTCTTTAATTTGCTTCACGTTCAAGTCGAAGTCAAACCCACAGGGGAGACCCCGAAGGAATAAGAAGGGAATATGAAAGAGCTCGTCGAATTAAAACAGAAGGCCATGGAACTTGGCCGTCTGGTCTCGCAGCTCGGTGACTCTCTTTGACCTGCCTAAAATCGAAGCGGAGATCGCAAAGCTTGAGAACGAACAAAACGAAGACGGTTTTTGGGATAACCCCAATGCCGCCAAAGTGGTCATGGCCCGCCATGCCGCTTTAAGCGCGAAGATCGGCGTATACAGAAAATCCGTCGCTACGATGGGGGACATCAATGACCTTCTTTCCGAAGCGGGGGAGAAGGATACCGAGATGCTCGAATTGGTCGAGGCGATGCAGAGTGACCTAGAGACCGAATGCGAAGAGCTTCGGCATAAGCTTTTGTTCTCTGGCGAATATGATGCGCTGAACTGTACTTTGGAGATTCATCCAGGTGCCGGGGGCACCGAGGCCCAAGATTGGGCGCAAATGCTTTCGCGTATGTATGGGCGCTTCTGCGAACGCAATGGGCTGAAGCTCCAAGTGCTGGATTTTGAGGAAGGCGACGAAGCTGGCTTGAAGTCCGCGATCATTAAGATCTCTGGCCAAGACGCCTATGGTTTGCTCAAAGGTGAGAAGGGCGTGCATCGACTTGTGCGTATTTCCCCCTTCGATGCGGCGGCTAGAAGACACACGAGTTTCGCTTCGGTAAACGTCATTCCGGAGTTTGGCGCGATCAGCGAAATCGAAATCGACCCAAAGGACCTTCGCGTCGACACTTATCGCTCCGGCGGGGCGGGCGGCCAAAACGTGAATAAGGTTTCCTCCGCCGTTCGCATTACGCACCTTCCGACCGGCATCGTGGTCCAGTGCCAGATTGAGCGTTCGCAGCTCATGAACAAGGCTACCTGTATGTCGATGCTCTATGACTTATTGATGCAACGGAAACTAGAAGAGAGGGACCGTGAGCTCAAATCCGTCCAAGGAGAACAAAAAAACATTGAATGGGGGTCGCAGATCCGCAGTTACGTCTTCCAACCTTACACCATGGTGAAAGACCATCGAACCGATTATCAAACCGGCGACGTCAACGGCGTGATGGATGGTGACATCATGGGCTTCATCGACGCTTATTTGGAGATGGAGGCGCGGAATAATGCAGGCTAGGAAAACGTGGCCTAAGTGGCTACTTCTGGCCCAAAAATACACGCTGATCACTTTGGGGTGCGCGTTGCTTGCGTTTGGCGACGCCGCTTTTATTTCCCCTTTGGGCCTTGTTACGGGCGGCGTTCTTTCCATCGGTGTCATCGTCCAGCATTTCGTCACGCTGTCTGGATCGGATTTCTACATCGTTGACATCATTACCTGGGCAGTCCAGATCATCATGTTGGTGATTAGCTTCATTTTCCTCGGGAAACGTTTTACGTTGCGGTCGCTGTTCGCCACGCTTCTTTATCCCGCTTTGTTCACGCTGATGTCCCGTCTGCCGATTATCGAGGGGAAAAGCCTTGGCGATTATATCGCCCAGTTCTTCATGCCCGCGAAACCCGCGGAAATGGATTGGGGCCTTTATATCCTTGCCAGCTTGGCGGGCGGTGCATGCGTTGGTGGCGGTGTGGCCATTTGCTATCATGGCGGCGGTTCCACTGGTGGATTGGACGTCATTTCGGTGATTCTCGCCCGAAAGACCCCCGTCAAGGAAGGCGCTAGCGCGCTAGCCATGGATGCGACGCTTGTCGTTCTTGGAATCATCCTCATGCGCGATGTCCGCATGGGCTTAGTCGGCGTTTTGGGCGCTTTCGCCTGCGCCTTAGCCGTTCAGTACCTTTATGTGAATTTCGGTGCCTTCATCATCGCGGACATCGTTTCCGTGAAGTACAAAGAAATTCAGAAGTACGTTCACGAGGCGATGGATCACGCCACCACGGAAGTTCGCATCATCGGTGGCTACAGCGGTGAAGAGAAGACGCTGCTTCGCGTCGCCTTTTCCCGTCGAGAGCTTTATTCCTTTCGTGATCTAATCGGTAAGGTTGACCCGCGTGCCTTCGTGACGTTTACCCAGGCTTCCATGATTAATGGGGAAGGGTTCGATCCGCTGGTCAGCAAGGTTTTTGATAAGAATTCCGAAGGTGATAAAGGGGATTTGCATGGATAATCGTCCGTTTGAACTCGTTTCCCCATTTCAGCCAACAGGGGATCAGCCCGAAGCAATTCAGTCGATTTTGCGCGGGATATCCGCGAACAAAAAGATTCAGGTCATCAAAGGCGCGACCGGCACGGGGAAGACGTTTACCGACGCGAATATCGTCGCCGCGCTGAACCGTCCCACCTTGGTGATGGTTCACAACAAAACCTTGGCGGCGCAGCTATATGGGGAGTTCAAAGAGCTGTTCCCCCATAACCGCGTGGAGTATTTCATCTCGAACTTTGACTTTTATCAGCCTGAAGCGTATTTGCCTAAATCTGATACCTATATCGACAAGAACGCCGTCATGAACGAGGAGATCGACATGATGCGCACATCGGCGATGAACTCTGTCCTTTCCCGTAGGGATACCATCGTCGTCGCTTCCGTCGCCGCGATTTACGGGTTGTCTGATCCGAATGAATACAAGGGTTTGATCTTCGAAATCCGCGTGGGGGAGGAGTTAAACCGAAAGCAGCTGTTCACCCATTTGCTGGATGCCCAATACACTCGGAACAACTTGGACATGAAGCCAGGGACGTTTCGCGTTCATGGGGACGTCATTGACATTGCCCCTCCCACCCACGACTACTACATCCGTTTGGATTTGTTTGGGGATGAAGTAGAGTCCATTTCTCAGGTAAACACGATCACGGGTAGCGTGGAACGTACCTTCGCCACTTATCCGATCTTCCCCGCTTACGACCACGCTTCTACGCGGAAACGGATTGAAGCGGCCTGCGAGACCATCGGTCAGGAACTAGAGGAGCGCCTCGCCTATTTCCGCAAAGAAGGGAAACTGCTTGAAGCGGAACGGCTGGAAATGAGAACCAGGCAAGACATGGAATCGATGCGCGAATTCGGCCGTTGCCCTGGCATCGAGAACTATTCGCGCCACATCGATGGCCGAAAGCCAGGCCAACGTCCCTTTACGCTAATCGATTATATGCCAGAGGACTATTTGTTGCTTTTGGACGAATCCCACGTGACCATTCCCCAAATCCGTGGCATGTATAACGGAGACCGCTCGCGCAAGGAAACGTTGGTGGAATACGGCTTCCGCCTTCCCAGCGCCTTGGATAACCGTCCTCTGAACTTTCAGGAATTCGAGGACCTCATGCCCGAAAACGTCGTATGTACTTCGGCCACGCCTGGGGACTATGAGCTTCAGCGTTGCGACAACGAAGTGGTGGAGCAGATCATCCGTCCCACTGGATTGTTGGATCCAATTATCGAAGTCCGTCCCACCATGGGGCAGGTCTTTGATTTGATCGGCGAGATCAAAAAGCGGAACGAGGCGGGCGAACGGACGATGGTCGTCACTTCAACGATCAAGATGGCCGAAGACCTAACGGCCTATTTGAAAGACGAAGGCTTGAAGGTTACCTATCTCCACAATGAGACGAAAACATTGGAACGTACGGAGATCATCTACCAGCTCCGAAAAGGCAAATACGACGTCTTGGTGGGCATTAACTTGCTACGCGAAGGTTTGGACATCCCGGAAGTGTCGTTGATCGCCATCTTTGACGCGGATAAGGAAGGGTTCCTCCGTTCGACCCGTTCTTTGATTCAGGTCATCGGTCGTGCTGCTAGAAACGCGAACGGCAAAGTCATTATGTACGCCGATACCTATAGCGACTCCATGCTAGAGGCCATCGCGGAAACCAAACGCCGCCGCGAGAAACAAATGGCCTATAACGAGGAGTACGGCATCGTTCCCACCACGATCAAAAAAGAGATTCGCCCCCCGCTTCATAACGAGGAAGATGAGTCCGTTTCACTCGTCGAATCCGCCGCCAAGAAGGGCAGAAGCGAACTCAAACGAATGATCGCGGACATCGAAAAACAAATGAAAGCAGCCGCCAAGGAATATGACTTTGAACGGGCGGCCAAGCTGCGTGACATTATGTTCGAATTAAAAGCAGAGTTGGATGGATAAGCATGCAATTCGACGTTTATTTATTCGATTTTGACGGGACTTTGATGGATACGAGGGAATCTCTTGTGCCCGTTTTCCGTGCCGGTTATGCCGTTGTGGGCCGGGAAGTGAGCGAAGAGGAAGCGGAGCGGTGGATGCATCTGAATTTGACCCAGTCCTTTAAGGATTCTGGGGTGGACGAGAAATATTTTGGCGTCGTGTGCAAAGCAATCATCGATTCATTGGATATGCCGGAGTCCATACGATTGATCCACGCTTTTCCGGACGCCATTCCCACATTAAAAAAGCTTCGGGCGCTTGGCAAACGGATTGGCATCGTTTCCAATAACGCCGCCTCTCACATCCGCTTGGTCTTGGAAACGCTTCATATAGACGTGCCCTTCGATTGCATCGTTGGTTCGGATATGTTCCTGCATGGCAAACCCCATCCTGAACCCATTCAGGTTGCGTTGCGGTTGCTCCAAGAAAAGGAAGGCCCAAACATTTGCTATGTCGGGGATTCGTTACAGGATCCCGAAACGGGCATAAACGCAGGCATCGGCGGGGTGCTGCTGGACCGCGATGGGCGCCATTCGGACTATCCAGGCGTTCGCATTCGCAGTCTAAAGGAACTTTGCTAACCTCTTGCCAAAGGCAAAGCGATTCCTATTTGTTGATTGCCAAAGGGGTAAGGACGGAGTATCTTTATTAGGCGCATTTGGCGCAGGAAGGAATTGAGCCCATGAAATGGTATGACATCATCTTCATCATCGTTTCGTTGATCATCATCATTCTTTCCTTGCTCCAGGGTGGTAAGACCGGTGGCGCTTCGGGCGCAATCACCGGCGGCGGACTCAACGTGTTCGCCAAAACGAAGGAACGGGGTTCCGAGAAAGTGGTCACGTGGTTGACCTTCGGATTCGCCGTTTTGTTCCTCTTCCTCGCCTTAATCATCTCGGTTCTCGCCGGTGATGGAAGCGCCGCGGCCGCGGCCGCTTAAGGCGCAGGGAGACAATGCGACGACGGCAATAGGCCGTTTTTCTTTTTGTTTGGGCTAGCCCAAAAACGCTGGGGTGGTAACATTTGGGACATGACTATCAAAGAATTCGTTGCCTTAGAGAAGGCAAAGCTTGCCGAACAAGCACAATCGTTTCCGAAGAAACCGCACCTTGTGATCATCCAAGCCAATGATTCCCCGGCCTCTGACGCCTATGTGCGAGGGAAAATCAAAGACTGTGGCGAGGTTGGCGCGGAGGCTACTTTGTGTTTGTTGCCTCCCACGGTTTCTGAAGAAGAACTATTGAATAAGGTCCAGGAATATAACGAAGACCCCAACGTGGATGGATTAATCGTCCAATTGCCGTTGCCACCTCAAATCTCGGAAAAGAAGGTGAAGCTCGCGGTGAATCCCGGGAAGGACGTCGATGGTTTCCATCCGTTGACCACGTTTGTCCCCTGCACTCCCAAAGGGATCGTGGATTACCTCACCGAGGAAGGCTTCCCCTTCCAAGGAAAGAACGCCGTCGTGCTTGGCCGCAGCGAGATTGTGGGCAAACCCATGTCCCGTTTGCTTCTTTCAAAAAACTGCAACGTGACCGTCTTGCATTCCAAGACCTCGGAAGAAGACAAAGCGTTCTATATTGCCCACGCGGACTTAATCGTGGTCGCGATCGGGCGGCTTGGTTTTTTGGACAACCGCTTTCAGTACAAGCCCGATGCCGTTATCGTGGATGTGGGGATCAACCGCAACGAGGAAGGGAAACTGCGCGGGGACGCAATTCCAGATCTCCCCGTGGCGTTACAAACCCCGGTCCCTGGTGGCGTTGGCCTGCTCACCCGCTTGGCCTTGGTGAAAAACCTCTTCATCGCCGCGAAGAAATAAGGAAAGAAAAACTCGCCGATTTGTGGAGGCGAGTTTTTTGATGCACGTATAGGTTACTCTGGGGTTTCGTCGGGGTTCTTGGGGTCTTCGGCCTGAGGTTCTTCCGGCTCTTCCGCGGGCTCCTCTTGCTCGTCCACGACTTCGGCGTCTTGGGCGGGCTCGGCTTCGCCAGCGTTGACGACCTCTTCAATTTGCTTGCCCGCCTTGCGCGCAAGCACGGCGAGGGCAATCGCTCCGATAAGCAAGCCAATACCTGCGAGGATGAAGAGAATGCCAAACAGGACGAAGAAGATTTGAAGCAATGCTTCGTTCGTGGAGAAGACAAGGACGAGGATGCCGCCCGTGATGACTAACGCTCCACCGAAGATCATGAGGATGTTTTGGAACGGCTTGAACGCGTGTTTGACGAGGAAAATGATCGCGTAGAGGATCAAAATGGACCCAGCGACGATCAACAGGATCCCGATGAATTTCGTTAGGTATTCGAACAAAGCGGTCAGCACGGTGGATTCGCCACGGGAAACCAAAATGAGCAAGATACCGATGGCAAGTTCACTCGCCCCGACGGTGGCCCCGCTCCAATCGGTCTTAATCAAAGATTGCTGCGCTGCGCCGATGGCTAGGATGACCTGGGTGACCAAGCGGAACGCGGCGTCGGCGATCACTAAGATACCGGCGATGAGAATGATCGCGTTTTGGAAGTCAGGGTTGCCCGATTGGGCGCAGGAGACGACGCCAAAAGCGATGAAGACGGCCGCGACGAAAATGTTCCATATCGTGCGGACGATTCCTCCTTTTTTCAACATATAGTTACCTCCTAAGGATGCGGCAAAATTATGGACAATTGAAATGTTTATTTCAACCTATGCCCGTGGGATGGGTTGGCAAAAACGCTGAAGTCAGGCTATTTTGTCGGGCCGTTTTGCTTTAGGATATGTGAAAGATATGTCTTCTAACGCTTCCCATTACCACCTTTATGGCATTGACTTCAGCCAAAACCCGGAACAGCGCGAACTAATACGCCTCATCAACGACGATCCCGAGAGAACCCCGGTCGTCTTTTGCAAAGGCTCCGCCGGAACCGGGAAAACGTTTGCCACACTGGCCGCGTGTTTGAATTTGGTACGTGGCAAAGGGGCCAAAAAGCGGTACAAGAACATCTTTTATGTCCGTGAACCCGTGGAAGTGGGACATCGTCTTGGGTACCTCAAAGGAACCGCGGCGGAAAAATATGGTCCATACCTTGGTCCCTTAATGGACAACTATGACCATTTGATGGCCCACGCTTCCATCGAGGAACAAAAGGCTGGGGTCAAGTTGGTGAAACACACCAAAAAAGATAATAACGACGACGAGATATACGATTCGCAATATTACGAGAAGCTGCCCGCCGACATTATTCCCTTGGCCCCAGAATTCATGCGTGGCCGTTCCTTTGACGACTGCCTCATCATCCTCGACGAGGCGCAGAACATGGATTTGGATGAGCTTCAGACGATGGTCACTCGTATTGGGAACATGTGCAAGATGATCATCATCGGTTCGCCGAACCAAATTGACGTGCCGGGACAGACGCCCGAGAAAAACGCCTTTGAGATTTCCTATGAGATTTTGAAACCCACTGGTTTGGTGGGATATGTAGAACTGTCCCGCCCAATGCGCACTTCCTTTGTGGTGGACTTCGATTTGCGGTTCTTAGAGTACAAGCTTAAACACCAAATTAAGAAATAAAAAAGGAAGGTTTGCGGCCTTCCTATTCGTCTTTGGTCTCGATTTGCGGGATTTTTTCGTCTTCGGCTTCACCTTCATCTTCTTCAGGAGTCACGTCAACGATATCTGCTTTCTTCGCTTTGATTTTTTTCCGCGCGGGTTGAGGTTCGGGTTCCTCTTCCACGGTTTCGGGTTCCTCTGCTTCTTTCTCTTCGCGTTCTTTCTTGGATTTGTTGTGGGTGATGATGGCGATGACGAAGATGGCGATTGCGGCGATGACCAATATGGCGCCGATCATGATAAGGCCGAGCCGGTCACGGGTGGATTCGGTGCTGTAGAGAATCTCCACGGTTACGCCGACGGCGATAAGCACCGCAGAGAAAAGGATCTCAAGCAGTGGCATGAACAATTTGGCGAGCTTACGGGCAATGAAGAAGATCGCATAGACCAAAAGCAATGCGCCGACGACCATCAAGGCGATGGAAATCAAATGCGTCGCGGCTTCGATGAAAAGCCCATGGGTCGCTTGGAGGATGATAAGCAGCGTTCCGAGGGAAATCTCAAAACCCGCGATCATCATCGGGGTCGGTTCATCGTTTTTCTCATAGTAGGCAAGGTGCAGCACGATGCGGAGGATACCATCCAAAATCACGAACGCCGAGATGACATACGCGACGGTGTTGCTAATGGGTTGGTTGGCTCCTTGGGAGGTCTCCCCAAGCGCTCCGGCGACGATCGCAAGCACGCCGCCGACGAACAAGATGATGGACTCAATGATGTTCCAGCCGAACCAAAAGGCGTTTAGACGCCCCTTTTTCTTTTTTTCCTTCTTTGCCATATTCGTTCCTGCCTTTTTCGTATCGGCTTATAGTATAAAGGCTTTTCCTTAGGAGGTTATTCCATGAAACGTAGTTTGTTGAAGAAATACGCGGAACTGATTGTCCGTTCCGGTATCGCATTGAAAAAAGGCCAGTCGGTCGTCGTTACCGCCGCGGCGAACATTGAGCCGTTTGTCGCCTTGGTGGTGGAAGAGTGCTACAAGGCAGGCGCAAAGCGCGTCTTGATCGATTGGTATAGCGAAGCGTGCATGCGCATTGCGTACAAAAAAGGTAACAAAGACGTGCTGGCTGAACTTCTCTCCTTCGAGGAAGAGAAGCAGAAGTGGATGAACAAAGAATTGCCTTGCTTCTTATATCTTGAATCGGACGATCCCGATGGTATGTCCTCGCTAAACCAAAAGAAAGTCGCTTATATCCGTCAAAAGAAGCGGGCCGCGATTTGGCCGATCCGCCGCTTGAGGGAAAACCATTATCAGTGGTGCATCGCCGCGGTTCCTTCCCCGGCCTGGGCCAAGAAAGTGTTCCCCGAACTTCCGAAAGGAAAAGCGGTGGAGAAACTTTGGGAAGCCATCCTTTCCACTTCGCGGGCTTTGGATGGTAACGGCATCGAAAACTGGAAGAGGCACGACGCGGATTTGAAGGCGCGTTGTGATTTCCTCAATTCGTTGGGCTTGAAGACACTTCATTACACCTCTTCCAATGGAACGGACTTGACCGTTGGGTTAATTCCAGGGGTGAAGTTCCTTGCTGCGGGAGAATCCACCTTAGAAGGTGTCTATTATCAGCCTAACATTCCTTCGGAAGAATGTTTCACATCCCCCATGAAAGGCGAGGCGGAAGGCATCGTCTATGGCGCGAAGCCACTTTCCTATGGCGGAACCATCATCGAAAACTTCTATGTCCGCTTCCACGAAGGCAAGGCGATCGAAGTTCACGCCGAGAAAGGCCAAGAGGCGCTGGAGTCCATTCTGCACGTGGACGAAGGCTCTGCTTACTTGGGCGAATGCGCGCTGGTTCCTTATGATTCGCCCATCAACAACACGGGATTGCTTTTCTACAACACGTTGTTCGACGAGAACGCCGCGTGCCATTTGGCCTTGGGCATGGGCTTCACCAATCTTTTCCCGGATTACGAGAAATACACCGAAGAGCAACTTCACGCCTTTGGCATCAACGACTCCATGAGCCATGTGGACTTCATGATCGGCTCTAAAGACCTTTCCATCGTCGGCACGACCGTAGATGGGCGCGAAGTGGAGATCTTTAGGGACGGGAACTGGGCCTTTTAAGGCATGAAAATATTTTCATAATCTCTGAAAATTATTTGAATACGCTTTCATTTTTATTAAAAAACATCGATAAAATCTACATTTTTGTTTTTGAAAATTTGATACCCCTTTCAGAAAACGCTTACAAACTTGCACTGTTTTTTACTGCTCCTATAGTGGTGATGCCTCGATAGTGGGGCAACGAAAGGAGGTTGGCACCATGTTCAGCATTCGTATCAACGAAGACGAGATCATCGAGCGCGAAGAAGATTACGAAAACACGGAATCCAACGCGTACATTGCTGCGGTATATGCTCAACTTTCTGTGAGCAATTGCGCATCCAATGGCGCGGACGCCCTGATGAACGATATCGACTAATAGTCCACGTCTAAAAGAATAATGGCCTCGCGGGAACGCGGGGTCATTTTCTATTTAAGGCTTGCAGTGATGGCAGGGGGATTCTTTTGCCGTCGACCCAAAGAACGCCTTCGATGGTATCGATGCGCGATATTGTTCCCTCCACGTGGCGAATGACGCCGGATTGGAAATAATCGAGGACGATTTCCTCGCCCTGATAATTGCTAAGAACCTCATTGATGGCCTCGGCATCATCTTCCATCAGCGTTTTTTGTTCCACCCTTTGTTTGCTCCGACGCATGGCGGAAAGGAATTTGGCTTGCTCCACCAAAGATTGATAAGGCGCATAACGCACCATGCCACGATCGCTTTGCTTCATGCCGCGTGTCCTCCGATCATGCCGTGCCGCGCGATGACGGTGGAGTTACTAAGCAACGCCGAGGCGCGGAGCACCGCGTTTCGTCCATAGGACAAAGTGATACGGTCCATGGCTTGGCGCAAGGCGCGCTTTTCCATGAGCTCGCCTTCGTCTTCTAAGAGGGATTGTTGTCGATAGCCGTTGTATGGACGCAGTTTCCCGAAGGCGATGGATATGTTGCGAATGAGTTTGTCATCTTTGTGGCGGTAAAACAGATCACGGACCGCCTCAAAAAGAAGATCGTTGTCATCAGTGGGGAGGTTAAGGGAGCATTGCCGGTTGAACCCTCCGCCCAGGGACGTTGAGGAATAACCGATAAACAAAGAGACGCATCCCGTAACCTCATTTCCTTGTCTTAGGCGAACACAAAGCTCGTCCACGATTTCTTTGATGACGAGCAAAGCCTCTTCCGCGGAATAGTCCTTCATGAGCACTTGGCCTTGGGTGAGGCTTCGTTCCTTTGGGACGTATTTTTGCCGGATGTCGGTGCGGTCGATGCCATTGGCCATGTCGTGAAGGTCGAGACCGATGACCCCAAACTCTTCCTGGAGCATTTCTGGGGAAGATTTGGCCAACGCCTCTAGGGATCGGATGCCCCGCTTGGATAACCGCGTCGAGATACCCTTGGCGATGCCCCACACTTTGGTCAAAGGCTGAATGCGCCAGAGCTTCTCTTTTACGTCCTCTTCGCCCCAGTAGGCACGGTAGGGCGGTTTCTTCTTTCCCTCGTTGTCCAAACAGGCTTTGGCCAAGAACATGTTGGGCCCTAATCCTGCTGTGGCGACGAGTCCATAACGGTCCATGATTTCTTTTTGGATCTTGGCGACGAACCCCATCGCGTCACAGTTATGCAACTTTAGATAAGGCGTGATGCGCAGGAACGATTCGTCAATGGAATAAACGTGCAGATCCTCCTCTGCAACGTAATCCAGAAACAGAGAAACGATTTTTGCGGACATTTCAAGGTAATAGGACATGCGCGGCTTCGCGTAAATCATGCGCGGAACGTTGGGCAAGTCTCCGATGCGACACACGTTGGGAACAAGGTAACGCTGTTTCAAAAAAGGGGTCACGGACATGACGATGCTGTTGACGCTTCGACTTTTGTCCGCGACCACCAAGGGCGTGGAAAAGATGTCTAGGCCTCGGGCTGCGCATTCGCAGGAGGCGTAGAAGCTCTTGAGATCGATGACGGCATAGACTTCGTTTCCCATGCCTTCATCGTAGGAAGAAATTGTTTAAAAAATAGTCTTGCCAAAAATCGGTTTCTGGCAGGGGCAGACGGGTAAGAAATTATTCTTCCGACGCCACAAAAGGAATATGAAGAAACTTATACGCTTTCCAAAAAATGTCTCTTGCAAAAAGGACGTTCCGAGGCGTTGGAAAGCCTATTGAAGGAGAGGCCGTGACGAGTATAATAATCGAGCCGTGGGGCATTAGCTCAGCTGGGAGAGCGCTTCGTTCGCATCGAAGAGGTCAGCGGTTCGAGCCCGCCATGCTCCACCATTTTTTATTGATGTCGTCGGCCAAAGCCGATTATCCGGAATCGCACGAATCCGATTATCTATAGTTGGGCCAGCCGACCGACGACCGACCACATAGACGGATCTGGCCATCGACCAGGTCCTTTTCTTTCGCCCCGGCCGCCGCCCGACACGCCCTCCGATGGGCGACCGTGTGCAAAACAGGATAAATCGGTTTGGCCAGCTACAATTGATTGTTGTCGTAGTCCAAAGTCACTTATCCGAAGGGGGATCGAATCAGACAATCACAGCTTTTGTCGCCGCACAAATCCATCCATCCAGAATATAACAAATCCATCCATCCTGACCTTCCGCGACATAATCCAGGAACAACGAGTCGATTTTTGCGGACATTTCCACGTAATAAGACATGCGTAGCGTCGCAAAAATCATGTTTTTCACCTGGGGAAGATCGCCGATGCGAAAAACATTTGGGATACCATAACGCTCCTTTAGATAGGGGGTGGCGGACATGACGACGCTGTTCTTGCTGCGGCTTTTGTCCGCGACCACAAGCGGGGTCGAAAAGATGTCTAAACCCCGCGCCGCGTATTCGCAGGAGGCATAGAAACTCTTCAAGTCGATGACGGCGCAAACTTCCCTTCCCATACTTTCATCGCAGGAGAAAACTCATTCAAAAAAGTCTTGCCAAAACGACCTCTCAAAACATGGTCG
>JAILIV010000049.1 GCA_024695105.1 Bacilli bacterium | reverse complement strand
CGACGCCATCCATCTTATGACCCAAATGGCGCGCGAAAATGGGCTTCCTACCACCCAAGCGGGGCATTCGATGGGGTCGTTCATGACCCAATCTAGGTTGGAACGTTATCCGCATAGTTCCGACCGTACCTTGATTATCGGTTCAAATGGTGGTCAGGCCGGATTAATGTCCATCGCTTATACCTTGGCAAAGGTTTTTGTCCATAAATCTAACTGGGATAGGCCAAATCCTTTCCTAACCAACCTTGGAGTGGGTAGCTATGGCAAAGGCATACCGGATGCCAAGACTCCTTTGGATTGGCTCTCCTATAACGAAGAGAACGTCCAAAATTATATCGCCGACCCGATGCTTGGCCATCCTCCGACTTCGGGCTTCTGGCGTGAATTCTTGAAGGGCATGGCGCAAATTTGGAAGAAAAAGAATCTCCAAGCGATCGCCAAGGACGAAATCATCCACATCACTTCGGGCGAAGAGGATCCCGTTGGCCAAAATGGCAAAGGGCCCCGTTGGCTTGAAGCGACTTATAAGGAACTGGGCATCCAAAGCGTCACCCTGAAGATGTATCCGAAAATGCGGCACGAGATCCATAACGAAAATGGCAAAGAAGCCGTTTACGAAGACTTTGCTTCCTTTATTTTAGGGTAATGATTTAAGCGAATATCGCATCACGTATTCTTAAAATTTAAGAGGTACGTGCATTGGTATTAACTTTTCTTTCGGATATTTGAAACATACATAAAGAAAAGCCGCATGCGGTGCGCATACGGCTTAGAAACATCCGAGAAGCTTACTTCTTGGGAACGCCGTTGTCTTCGGCGATTTTGGTAGCCAACGCGATGACGCGGCGGACGGCGAGATCGGATTTGATCTTCAAGAACAACGGGATGTCCTCGAACTTCTTGGTGTCCCCAGCGTCCTTTAAGGGGATGGGGCTATCCTTATAGTCTTCCGGCTTCAACGCGAAGTGGACCTTGAGGGTCTTACCCGCGAAGGTAATGAAGAGCAATTTGGAACGTTTATAGGAGAACGTTTCGCCCGGGATCGACTTGCGGTCGTTGAAGTCATATTCGCGCAGGGCGGCGACGATGGCTTTGTAACGCTCTTTGGTTTCGGGATCGGCGCGGCGGACCTTATTTTCGAAAGGAATCCGTTTGCGGCGCTTACCAAGGGTATCAAAGAAGTCACCATCAGGGCCTTCTTCGCCTTCTTCAGCTTCTTCTTCGCCTTCCTCTTCGTCCCCAGGTTCCGGTTCCTTCTCGGGTTCGGGCTCCGGTTCGGGTTCAGGTTCGGGTTCAGGCTCCGGTTCGGGTTCAGGCTCCGGTTCGGGTTCAGGTTCCGGTTCGGGCTCAGGCTCCGGTTCCGGTTCCTTCTCGGGTTCGGGCTCTTGCTCAGCTTCAGCCTCTTCCTCTTCTTCCTCTTCGGGCTCCGGCTCAGGCTCTTTTTCAGCAGCAACAACGGCTTTCTCTTCAAGAGGATACGTGAACGCGCAGTAGGCGCACACGGCCACGCCAAGGAACAAGCAGACGATGAAGATCATCAAAATCACCGTGAAGAAGCCAGCGACGGCTTTCGCGGCGACGAGCTCGTGGTAGACGCAAAGCAGGTACGAAGCACCGAGAGCGGCGACAAAGGCCGCGACGATGCCCGGAATGCGGTCGCCATGTTTGTTCTTGCTCATGCCAAACGTCGCAAGGATCAGCAAGACGAGGCTTGCATAGATGACGACGGTGACAGTCGCGGAAATAACGGCGCTTTGTCCCTGGGTAGCGGCGTTGGCGCTAAATCCGAGGCCAAGACCGAAAGTTGTGAGCGCGCGGGCGGCAACCTCACCTGCATCAGCGATGGAGATGCCGAGTGAGATCCATAATGAGGCAACGGCGATGACGACGCAAACGATTGCGAGCATCCAGTCGAGGCGGTTGATGTTCAAACGGCCATAACGTTTTAAGGGTTTTCTTTGTGACATAAATCCCCTCCTTATATGGCAACAAAATATACGCACGTATATAGGGAATCAAGAAAATCTTGAAAAAAGATGCAACATGTACCGCATAAAAATTGATGAATCGTGCGCAAATTATCTCTTCGCGGACTATTAAAAACGGACCAAAAACTGTTAGAAATACGTTTTTAAAAAATGTTACCCGTACACCTAAATTCAAAAAGCATGCCATTTTTGTTTTTTACCATCATTTTCATGGGCATTCTTTCACTATTATTTAACGAAATTTGATAAATTTTAAGAGGTACGTGTAACCTAAAATGTATTTTCAATCCCACCTCGATGCTGACAGGGGGTAATGCATGTGTATAATGGGCGTATGCGAAAGGTCAGGAAAGGTTTCACTCTCATTGAGGCAACTATTACCATCGGAATCCTTGGTTTGGTCTTTGGCTTGGTTGCCGTTGGCGTTTCCCAATTAGGGGCAATTCAGGATTCTGCTTCGAATCAAGTCTCTAGGGAGACCAAACTTAAGGAAGCGGATGAGTTTTTCCTTGGATATGTGTCTTTTGTTTCATTAGAAAACCCCGAGGTTTCGTTCGAGACGGCTCCTCTTAACGAGAATGAGTTACTTGCTTTTCGCGGCACGTCCGATTTAACCTCGGTCGTATTCGCCGTTACGTTTGATTCGGAGCTCCACCAGCTAGGCGTTATCGTGCGGTCCAAAGTCGGAGAAGTTCCAGAATACTTGGTAAAAAACGATTGGAAGGCTGTATCCGGTCTTTCTTCCGTTTCCGTTTCTTTTTCCGCGTCTCTTAAGTTAATTACTGCCGATGTGGCTGTCGATGCAGAGACGTCACGCCGTTTTGCATACGTGGTGAGGGTTTGATATGAACATCGTCCTTGATTCTTACCGCGGAAAAATCCTCTTGCGTAGATCTGCCACGAAAAAGGTCCCCGCCTTTGTCGCGGACATCGATGTTGGGTTCCCTATCGAATCCTTTGATTCCCAAACCAAAGCCGTAATGGAACTTTTTAAGCGTGAAGAGGCGAATGAGTTAAAAGCCGAGCCTAGGAATAGCTTGGTCATCCCTAATTTCGGAATTGGGTTTGGCACGTTCGAATTACCCGCCTTGTCGCGTTTTAAGATGAAGGACGTCTTCTCTACCAAGTTCAAATCCTCTTTCCCTAACTTCGAGTCCTATTACGTCTCTGAACATGAATATGATCGAAATTCCAACGGAAGTGTCTATTTCTATTCCTTTGCGCGCAAGGAAGGCATTGAGCAAGTCCTCGCAGCCTTTAAGAACAACGGGGTCTCGATTGGGGCGGTGGACTATTTTGCCAGTGCATATGCCTCTGGGATGAACGCCAATAATCCCTTCCCGCTTGCGACTCTGATCGTGGGGGAGAATAGTTCCGAGCTCATCGTAAGCAAAGGGAAAACGGTCCTTTCCGTCATGGGGTTAGGCTATGGAAGCGCCTTGCTTCTTGATGGCGAGAACTATATGAATTCGGGCGTCAATCCGAATAACGACAAAGCACGGCAATTTGCCGGGTTTGCCATGGATAACTTCGCAAAAAAGGTTGTTTTTTCCGATGAGAACATCACGAAAACCGATCCAAATCGCGGATTATCATTCGCCAAGCCCAAAGAGACGCGCGTACTAAAAGACGACGTATTGGCCACCTACAACATCAAGAACAATTTCCGACGGTTCCATTCGGCTATTTTGGATACGCTGGCCTATTTCTCTGAGGCCCCTTGGTTCTTGCCTTTGAATGAGGTGTTCCTTGTTGCTAACCAAGAAGTGGAACAAAAGCTTAACGATGTGGCGGAAGAAGCCTCGGGCGTCGTCTTTGTTGGTTTGCCTGTGAAGGGGTTAGAGCCTCTTGCGGAAATGCCCGTGTCGCAAAACAAACTCTTCAAGTCGGGCATACAGAAAGAAAGGAGGGGATTCGATTGGAAAAAGTTCCTAACCTTAGAAATCGGAAAGAAAAAGGCTTAACCCTGGTCGAAGTGGTGGTGTCCTTGGCCGTCGTGGTCATCGTTTCCCTTGCCGTCGTCTCCATCGTGGTCTCTTCTTCCTCTTCCCTTCAATCCGCTTCCTTAAAAGGATTCTTTACCCATGAGGTCGATACGTTGGGGAATTTGTTCCTATCCTATCCCGATGCATCGGACTATCACGATGCGATGCTCGCCTATACCGGAAAAAACGTGACCCGTGGGACGGATTACACACTTTATTACGACGCTTCCTTCCATTATGCGGCGGAGGAAGGGTCCTTCTATTACCTGACCGCCGAGTTTGATGGGGCGGTGCTTCGTTTAGCCAGCTTTCGCCAAAACGGCAATGAGATTGTGAAAAAGGAGGTAGGCGCATGAGAAAGCGCAAAGGCGCGGCTTTGCCTGCCGCCATCATGCTTTGCATGTTTATGCTTGTGGTCACGTTTTCCGTCGCCTATTTGGTCGTGCATAACGCCACGCTCCATAACTTGGAGAATCTGGATTCCTCGCTCCGCTTGGAGTTTCTTGCCTCCTACACGAAATTCCAATCCACTGGGACTCTTGCCGGAATCGAATCCGAGAACTTGGATTATTCTTCGCTCCAAGCCGACGGGGAGGTTCACGACATCCAAGCCTTCTTGGGCAAAAACAAAGGTGGGGTTTTGAAGGCCTACGCCATTTACGATTTCACCGCCGGGGAAACCCTGGCTTATCAGGACCGGGAGTTTTACCTAGACGGATCTGGTTTGCCTGGCGGCTATACATGGGAGGTGGCTTAACATGGTGGAACAAGTCATTGCCGTAACGACCATTGTCCTCACGATCCTTTTGGGCTTATGCGTGGGGAGCTTCCTCAATGTCGTGATTTACCGTTTGCCTAACGACATGTCGTTGGTGCGGCCTGCATCCCATTGCCCCAAATGCGGCAACCCCATTAAGTGGTACGACAATATCCCGTTGGTGTCCTATATCGTGCTTCGAGGCAAGTGCCGGCACTGCAAGGAACCCATTTCGTTCCGTTACCCGATGGTGGAGCTACTAAACGCCATCTTGTGGTTTCTATGCCTTCTTTGTTTCACCAATTTCATCATCGCCGGCAACGAGATGAACTGGCTGCGTTTCATCGTCTCCTGCATCGTGTGCTCCACGCTCCTATGCGTTTTCTTCTGCGATTTGGACAACATGGAGATTCCCGAGGTGTTCATGTTGATCCTGTTGCTATGTGGCATCGTCCTTTTGTTGGACCACCCCAGTCAAGAAAACATCATGCTTAAGGTGTTTGGCTTCTTGGGCGCGGGGCTTCTCTTCTATTTGGTGAACCTTGTCTTCAAACTCATTCGGAAACGCGATGGCATTGGCTTCGGGGACATTGAGCTCATTGCCTGCGCAGGGTTGATATTGGGTGGTTATAACACCATCTTCGCCTTGGTGGTTTCCTGCGTATGTGGAGGCATCGCGTTAGTGGTGCTGACGATCGTACGTAAGCACGATAAGGATGAGGAATACCCCTTCGCGGTCATATTGACCAGCGGCATCGCTCTGGCGATGTTTGTTGGTCCTTATGTCGTGAATTGGTATTTGGGGTTAATGGGGGCATAAGCTATGGAGAAATTCAAATACGTCGCCACCGACAAATCAGGGAAACGCATCAAAGGTAACTTCGTCGCGGAAAACGAGACCGAGATGAAGGAGATGCTTTTGAAGGCAGGCTATTACGTCATCTCTTCCCGTAAGGTCAGTTCCGTCGACCTTTCTTCCTTCTTCTCCGTTTCGGGGAAAGTCAAGGTTTCCGAACTTAGCCAATTCTGCAACCAGTTCTCCATTATGATCGCTTCGGGCATTGGCATCACCGAGGCTATCGACGTCTGCGCGGGGCAGTCTTTCTCTTCCAAACTCAAAAGCACGCTTGCCAAGATCGCGGAGGACTTACGCCAGGGCGTGTTGCTTTCCGATGCCATGGCCAAACACCCTAAAGTGTTCCCGCCTTTCTTCTCCTCGATGGTCTTCGTCGGCGAAGCGGCGGGTTGTTTGGACCGCGTCTTGGTCAGCGTCGCCGAGTATTACCAATTGGAGGAAAAGACGAAAAAGAAGGTGCGGGGGTCTTTGGCCTACCCCGCGATCTTGTTGGTCATGCTCGTGGGCGTCGTCGGGGTCATGCTGGGCTTCGTCATCCCATCCTTTGTGGGTTCGTTTGCCAAAATGAACATCGAGATGCCGGCGCTTACGATGGCCATCTTCAACATGTCCGCCTTCTTCCGCGACAACATTTTGTATATCTTGGCCTTCACCTTTGCCATCGTCGTGGTGATATGGCTATTGAACATGGTGCCTTCGGTCAAGGAGTTCCGCGACAAACTCGCGGTGACCCTGCCCGTGTTTAAACGAATCAATATGGCCATCTTCACGTCGCGCTTCTGCCGTAGCCTTGGCTTGCTTCTTTCTTCAGGCTCGGATTCGTTACAAGCCCTCGAAATTCTACGCAAAACCATTTCCAATCGTTATTTGGGGAAAAAGTTCGACAAAGTTATTAACGACGTCAAAATGGGTATGAACCTCTCTGCCGCCTTAAGCGCGGAGATGGGTCTTTCTCCCGTGTTGATTCAGATGGTCATCATCGGCGAGAAGACGGGCGAGCTAGACCGCATCCTCACCCAGACCGCCCCGTATTTCGATTCGCAGGCGGAGACCTCTTTGAACCTGATCACCACGATCGTCCAGCCCGCCGTCATGCTGCTACTTGGCGCGGTGGTCGCCGTCCTCTTCGTGGCGGTTTATAGCCCCATCCTCTCCATGATCCAAAACCTAAAGACCTGATATGCCTACGCCCACGCTTCAAACACAACTTATCCTCGAGACGCTGCGTCGGGACAACCGCATCAGCCCCGCCGACTTCGAAGAGGCCACGTCGACGCTGCAAAGCGGTGGCGATCCTTTGGACGCGCTTTTGAAAGCCGATTTATTGACCAAAGGAGATATCGACGCGGCCTATTACCAGTACCGCAATGCCCCTTATGCCGATTTGGACAAAATCGAGGTGGACGCGGACTTCTCTTCCTTGTTTGGTCTGGAACTATTAAGCGAGCACGCGTTCTTACCTTTGTACCGCTTTAACGATGGCTTATGGCTCATCGGTGCGGTGAATCCAGAGGACGTGGCCTTAAACCAATTGCTTCGCGCTTGTTTGCCGGGGAGTTACCAAATCCTATCCGTGGACGCGGATAAGCTAGATGCTTATTTGAAGGTTTACGGGGCATCGGAAGCCACCAAAAGCGCGTTACGTTCCATTCAAAACGACGACAATGCCGAAATCATCAAGGGCAAAGACGCCAGTAGCGACGTCGCCAATGCCCCTGCGGTACGCTTTATCGACTCCACTTTGGAAGAAGCGGTGAAGATCGGGGCGAGTGATATTCACGTCGAGCCAAGTGAAAAGAAGGTTAACGTGCGGTACCGTATCGATGGCGACCTCCATGAGCAAGCAACATTTGATATCTCCTTCTTCCCCGCCATCTCTACCCGTATCAAGATCCTTTCCGGCATCGACATCGCCGAGAAACGTATCCCCCAAGACGGCCATATCTCCAAAGTCATCGATGGGGAGAAGTGCGATTTCCGTGTCTCCACATTGCCAACGATCCACGGCGAAAAGTTCGTTATCCGTGTTTTGGACAAAAAAATCTTCTCGATGTCGTTAGAAGAGCTTCGCTTCTCCAAAGACGTCAATGAAACCATCCAGAAGATCTTGCATCACGCCCATGGAATCATTCTTCTCACGGGGCCTACCGGTTCCGGTAAAACCACGACGCTTTATTCGTTCTTGCGTGAATTAAACAAGCCAAGCGTCAACATCGTGACCATCGAAGACCCCGTCGAATACTCGATGGAGTCCATCAACCAAATCCAGATTAACAACAAGGCGGATTTGACCTTCGCTTCAGCTTTACGTTCGATCCTTCGTCAAGACCCGGACATCATCATGGTCGGTGAGATTCGTGACGAGGAGACCGCCCAGATCGCCATTCGTGCCGCCATCACGGGCCACTTGGTTTTATCCACGTTGCACACCAACGACGCTCCTGGCGCAGTTACCCGTTTGATCGATATGGGCGCGGCTTCCTATCTCGTTTCCGACGCATTGGTGGCCGTTATTTCCCAACGTTTGCTCAAAAGATTGTGTCCCCATTGCAAGAAACAAGTGCTCACAACGCCTGAACAACGCCACGGATTGGGACTAAAGGAAGACGCGATGATCTATGAGCCCAATGGCTGCCCGTATTGCAACAACACGGGCTACCGCGGACGACTCGCGGTGCACGAGATCATGTACCTTAACGATGAACTCCGTTCGGTCATCAACCAACCCGACGTCACCATGGAGGAAATCCGTGAGGCCGCGATACAAAAAGCAGGAATGGCGCCACTTTTCGAGGCGGCGAAGAAAATGGTGCTAGACGGCGAGACTTCCTATGGTGACATGCTTTCGATGATCGTCTCCGAGGAGCGCGAACGCACCACCAAACCCAAAAAGTGATGGGGTTGTCCATTTCGTCAATCCATCCCTAGGCCCTGGTTAATGCGCGAAAAACCACTATTGAAATTTATTCGCCTACGCTCGTAATATGCGTATACGCAAATGGAAGCCCTTGCCGATTTTGTATTGTTCTTAGTCGCTTCGGTCCTAATCGCCCGCGCTTTGGAACGCGTCAAGTATCGGGTCGCCATGGTATGCCACGCCATCACCTTCACGGTGTTGTTAGGCGTGTTTTACTTTGGCTCTGAGCTTCCCTTGCTTGCCGCTTCGGCGAAAGGATGGGTGGGGGAGGAAGCCTATGACTTCATCCACGATGTCCTGACGACGTATCGGACAGGCATCCACCTTGGTGTTTCCGCGTTCTTCATGCTGGAGATCGCCGTGTTGGTGTCAGCCTTGACCGTCGTCACCTTGGCCCTTATTAAGGGGTATCGGTACGCGCTGAAGGTGGCTCGTGGCCATAACACGTTAGGGGGAGTGGGAGAACCGCTCGTTCCTGCTGGCGTGAAGGCCATGGAACGTCTGGGAGGAGACCAAGGGGTATACCTAACCCTTGGCCACCTGCGGATTTAGACGATTCGGAGGTTTCTCGTCAAACCGCAATTTCAGATGAACCAAATCAATTAGGAGTAAAAACAAAATGAAAAAGATCAAATCCAAAAAGGGTTTCACGATCGTCGA
>JAILIV010000072.1 GCA_024695105.1 Bacilli bacterium | reverse complement strand
AAGTATAGTTTTGCCCTTTTTTATATGATTACGCGTGCACGTTAGACTATTATTATCGGGAACATATCGAAGATACAGAAAGGAAAGGATCCATCATGTTCAAACTTCTCTTCAAAAACATGAAGGCAAGGCACTGGATCGCGGTCGTCGTGGTACTGCTACTGACCCTCGCCCAGGTTTTCTTCATGATGCAGATCGTCGGCTACATCAGCCTCCTTACCGCTGCCGTCCAGGCCAGCAGGGAAAAAGGTGTCGCCGAGATCTGGTGGTATGGCCTATATATGGCCATATGCGCCATTCTCATGGCAGCGATCGAGGTCATCATCCGCTTCGTGGCCAGCGCCACGGCGTCGGGTACGGTTACCTTGCTCCGCGAAAAGATGTACGAACGCGTCAACGAGTTCGCCATCTCCGACTTCGCGTCGTTCTCGACCGAGTCGCTCATCACCCGTACGACGAACGACATGCAGAACGTCCACCTCGCGTGGCTCACGTTCCTCAAGACCGCCTTCGTCGCCCCCGTCACGATGGTTTGGTCCATCGTCCTGTTTGTGCAGTACGCCAACGCCTCCTTGACCATCGTCACCGCCATCTGGTTGGTGCTGCTGGTCGTCGTGGTCGTCGTCTTGCTCCTTCTGGTCACGCCGAAATACCGCATCGTCCAGAAGCTGACCGACGCCCTCAACGTCGCCTCGCGTGAGAACCTCACCGGCGTCCGCGTCGTCCGCGCCTTCAACGCGGAACAGTACCAGGAAGGCAAGTTCGAGACCGTCAACGCCGAATTCACCAAGGTGCAGATCTTCACCGGCAGGGCGTTGGCTCTCTTTACCCCCTTCGTGACCTTCGTCATGATGGGCCTCTCCCTCTCCATCCTCTGGGTGACCGCCTTCTTCATCAACGGCATGAACGCCGAGGCCGCGAATAGCACCTTCGCCGCGACCAACGCCTTTGTCATGCTCTCGGGCCAGATCGTCATGTCCTTCGTCCTCCTCATCACCCTCATCGTCATCTGGCCGCGTTCCTCCGTCAGCGCCAAGCGTATCCAGGAAGTCATCGAGCACCAGGTCTCCATCTTGGATACCGATAGCCCGGTCGAATTCCGGGAACGGGGCACCATCGAGTTCCGCAACGTCGGCTTCGCCTATCCCGGCAGCGACGTGGAAGCGGTCTCCGGCATCTCCTTCACGGTCAAGCGCGGCGAGACCATCGCCTTCATCGGCGCGACCGGTTCGGGCAAGACAACGATCATCAACATGATCCCGCGCATGGCCGATTGCACCAGCGGCGAAGTCCTCGTCGACGGCGTCAACGTCAAGAACGTCCTGCAGAAGGATCTCCGCGACCGTATCGGCTACGTCCCGCAGCGTGGCTTCCTCTTCAAGGGCAACATCAAGGACAACATCGCCTTCAAGAATCCCGAGATGTCCCTGGCCGAGGTGCGTTGGGCCGCGGAAATCGCGGATGCCGACGGCTTCGTCATGAAGAAGCGCAACGGCTACGATTCCGAAGTCGCCCAAGGCGGCAGCAACTTCTCCGGCGGCCAGAAGCAGAGGCTCTGCATCGCCCGCGCCCTCGCCACCAAGCCGGAAATCCTCATCTTCGACGACTCGTTCTCCGCATTGGACTACAGAACCGATAAGACGGTTCGCGCCCGCATCAAGGAACAATTGCCCGAAGCGACCCGCGTCATCATCGCCCAGCGCGTCGGCACCATCATGGACGCCGATCAGATCGTCGTCCTCGACCACGGCAAGATGGTCGGCATCGGCAAGCATTACGACCTCGTCCGCAACTGCCCCGTCTACCAGGAGATCGCGCTTTCGCAGCTTAGCAAGGAGGAACTCGGTCTATGACCACCACCATCATCACCGCCCCCAAGGAAGCCAATAAACTCGGCAGCCTCGTCAAGGCGTTCCGCAAGTACTACGTTCCCTTCCTCATCTCCATCGCCCTCCTCATCGTGTCGGTCGTCTTCACGATTCTCACCCCGGGCACCATCCGCAGCCTGACCAACGAGATCTCGCCGGTCGGCAAGACGCTCGTGGACGGCAAGTTCGTCGTCAATCTTGAGGCCGTCACCGGCTATGGCGTGCGCCTGGTCATTTACATCGTCACCTCCTTCATCACCGGCGTCATTTCCGGCTTCATCCTCAACACCGTCATCCAGAAGTTCTCCAAGGACCTCAGGGCGCAGATCTGCGGCAAGATCAACCAGCTGCCGCTGAACTACTTCGACACCACGCAGACCGGCGACATCCTCTCCGTCGTCACCAACGACGTCGACATGCTCAGCACCTCGCTGCAGAACTCCGTCAGCATGCTCGTGCAGTCGATCGTCATGCTCGTCGGCGTCCTCATCGCCATGTTCACCGCCTGCTGGCAGATGGCCCTCGTGGTGCTCTGCTCGCTGCCGATCATGCTCGTCATCATCCTGCTGACCTTCAAGTTCGCGCTTCCTTTGTTCAACAAGAGCCAGGACGTGCTCGGCGAGGTCAACGCCACGGTCGAGGAGAACTACTCCGGCCAGCTCGTCATCAAGGCCTTCAACGCCGAGCCGCGCAAGGTCTCCGAGTTCAAGCAGAAGAACGGCATCTTCGGTACCGTCCTCTACAAGTCGCAGGCCATCGGCGGTCTCATCGAACCCGCGATGTCCTTCGTCTCCTTCCTCACCTACGCGGCCGTCTTGGTCGCCGCCGGCCTCCTCTTCCATAGCGGCGCCATCAACGAGATCGGCATCATCACCGGCTTCATCGTCTACGTCTCGCTCTTCCAGGAGCCCTTGGCCCAGATCGGCCAGGCCAGCTCCACGATCCAGCTCGGCACCGCCGCCTGCAACAGGGTGTTCAAGTTCCTCGAGCAGGAAGAACTCCCCGCGGAAGGCGAGAAGAAGTGGCTCTTGGACCACAAGAACATCCGCGGCAAGGTCGAATTCCGCGACGTCTGCTTCGGCTACGATCCCAAGAAGCTCACCATCCGCAACTTCTCCGGCAAGATCGAGCCGGGCATGAAGGTCGCCATCATCGGTCCGACCGGCGCCGGCAAGACCACCTTGGTCAACCTGCTGATGCGCTTCTATGAGCTCACCAGCGGCGACATCCTTGTCGACGGCGTCTCCATCAAGGACATGTCGCGCGAGGAACTCCGTGACATCTTCGGCATGATCCTGCAGGAAACCTGGGTCATCAACGGCACGCTCCGCGAGAACATCGTCTACAACCTCAAGAACGTCGACGAAGGCCGCCTCCAGGGAATCCTCGAGGAAACCAACCTCGCCCACTACGTGTCCACCTTGCCGCAGGGCCTCGATACCGTCATTCAGAAGGAAAGCGCCCTCTCGGCCGGACAGAAGCAACTCGTCACCATCGCCAGGGCCATGGCCGAAAACGCCCCGATGCTCATCCTCGACGAGGCGACCAGCAACGTCGACACCCGCACCGAGATCCTCATCCAGAAAGCGATGGACTCCCTCACCAAGGGCCGTACCTCCTTCGTCATCGCGCACCGTCTCTCGACCATCAAGAACGCCGACCTCATCTTTGTCATGAAGGACGGCAACATCGTCGAGACCGGCAACCACGATTCCTTGATGGAACTCGGCGGTCTCTACAGCGAGATCTACAACTCCCAGTTCAACTGATCCGCATCCCCAACCAACCCAAGCCAGGAGCCTCGCGCCCCTGGCTTTTTTCATGTGGCAGTGATAGGGGAACGCAATGCGAAAAAGTTGGCTAAAGCGGAAACGGGCTCCGGAAAAGACAGGATTTCACCTTCCAATTGTTAGCGGCGTTGACCTGCCGATAAAACCGATTTCGGTCATGTGGAACGAAAATTTGTAATGTATTTCTCGGAAAAAAATGAGTATGTAAATAATCAGTATTCATCGAACTTTTCCGTTATTTCCATAATCTATTTGACCATTTAATTAGAATGTATTTTCAGAAGGCGGAAGGCCATATTCTCGCGCTTCGGAAACGATGGCATACGTTGGCTAGCTTTTCGTTGAAAGCCTTTCGCCATCCCTTCACGCATCCGCGATAAAAAACTATGCGGAATGTCCTGGCGGTTAGCTCGCGGAGGAATTCCGACGATGCATTACTCGAAAATGGATTTGGTCATGAAGAGGAATAAGATAACCACGGCACGTCTTGCCGAAACCACCGGTCTATCTTTAGCCACGGTCCGTTCTCTGCGGTATGGATACCGCCAGCTTGCGAAAACGGAAACCGAAACCGCTTTGAAAATAGCATCCGCGCTAGGTGTGAAGCTGCAAACAATCCTTTGAATCGATATTTGGCGGTATGCAGTTAAACCTTCTTTTTTTGTCGCCACGTGCTAGGTTTTACCTATGCAAAAGTCCCGTTCGCTTGGTTTGTGTTCCTTGTGCTTGCTCTTTTTGGCCTCGTGTTCTGCTCCGGCCACTCCAGTAAGCGATTCATCTTCTTCCGCCCCAGAGTATCCGTTTGCCAACGGGGCGTTTGATTACCGATACGTTTCAGGACGCGAAGCAAATACCTTAACGGGCAAACTGGAGAAATACGCGATTGAGAATCACATAGCCCCCCTTACTTTATATGGGGATGGAAATTATGCGTTGGTTCATCCAAGTGTCATCAAAGGAACGGTCCACTATATCCCTGATTATGGTTTCGGCATTCTCCGGGAAGGAACAATCGTGGGAGATTTGGAAGGGGAAGAAAACCCTGAATGGGCGCGTTACTACCATACGCACGTTGGAGGCGATCCCAAGAAAATCAACGCGATGAACGACAAAGGAAGCACGGTCGGCGAACTCGCCTCTTACGTCAATGCGCCCTATTTTCTGAAGCAAAAGAACGCAGGAGGGGATGGCTATGATTGGGTAGGGGGTCTTTCCTCGTTGGACCGCCCCATTCCTCTTGCTCCAAACGCGAATGGGCTAACGAAGAATTACCGCGTCCAAGTCAAAGTTGGGGAAGATGCCAAATATGGCACGCTGTCGGAAAAGTATGCGAAATACGATGGGCGTGAAGTGGCTTTGGAAGATTACGTGACCCCTTTTAAGATTCTTTACACCGCGGCTTATGGCATGGCTAGAGGAAGAGACAACCTCCTTGACCGTGGCTCTTTTGAAGGAATCCTTGACTACTATGAAGCTTCGAAAGACGGGTTTAATCCCACCGTTTGGGAAAAGGTAGGGATCAAGGCCTGTTACGATGCGCAGGACGAGAAACCTTATATCCAATTTACGTTTAATCAGGCGTTGAGTACTTATGAGGCAATGACCTATCTGGCGAATGCCATGTACGCTCCGGTTCCTGAGAGTTTTATCGAAGACATCGGAGACGGTGATTTTGCCACTGGCGTTGCGCGCTGGGGAGTCTTTGCAAACGACGAAAGCATCGTGGACCATTGGCTTAGCACGGGACCTTATGCATTACAGCGTTGGGACAAAGACCGACGGATCGTTTTCAAGCGGAACGCCCATTTTGCGGATGAAGGCCATTATCGGATCCAAGGCGCCCACGTTGCCATCATCACGGAAGAGGCGGCCTTCCAAGCGTTTTTGGACCGTAAGCTCCATCAAGCAAGCGTTCCCTATGATAAGGTGAACGAGTATTTCGATGATCCGCGTCTTGTGCCTTTGGCTTCCACGGGGACGCGGAAACTGAACATGAATACCTGTGACGCAGAGCGTTGGGAAGCCTTGTTTGGCAAGAACGGGACGATCTGTCAGACGGAGGAAAAAGATTACTGGCAGGTGGAGCCAGCGATGTCTAACGATGATTTTCTTCAAGGTTTGTCTTTTGCATTGGACCGTGCGACTTTGGCCAAAAAGAATGGTCATGTGCCCTGTGGCGCCTATTTGCCCGATTCTTATATGGCCGATCCAGAAAGTGGCATCTCCTATAATCTTTCGCAAGCGCATAAAGACGCCGTTTCCTCTCTTTTTGATGGGACGGATGGATATGGGTATTCTTTGCAAAAGGCCTCCAATTCCTTTAAAAAAGCCGCAGAAAAGCTGATTGGAGAAGGAGTTTATAAAGAAGGCGACACTATCGAGATCGAGATTGCTTGGACGGATAAGAACTACATGGATAAAAACCATGCCCCAATCGCCAAGATGCTTATGGACGCGTTTAACCTTCCCGAGAATCCTTTAAAGCTTAAGGTTGTTTCCTGGATTGGTGACGTTTGGTCCGACGTGTACTACAAAAAACTCATGAAAGGGCAATTTGACCTTGGCTATGGCACCATCAGCGGAAGCGCCATAAAGCCATTCCTATATTTTGACGTGCTTCGCTCGGACAATCGCAGTGGGTTCACGTTGAACTGGGGCGTGGACACCAACGGGACGGAATCGTTGGTTCAGTATGATGGGTTATCTTGGTCTTATGATGCGTTGCTTTCCGCCGCTACTAACGGGGCTTATGTCAGAAATGGTCAAGAGGCCATGGTCTACGAGTTGATTGAAATGGGGGATTCGGTGCGCCACGAAGATGGATCGCTTACCATCTCAACCGTTGTGGAGACGGTGGAATGTCCTAACGCGTCTGGTGGATGGGATATAAAAACGGAAACGAGCAAAGTCGCTCTTTACGCTGGCTCGATAGAACAAGGCACCTATACCGAATTCGCTATCGACCATAATGGCCATCTTTCCGTTACCGACAATGCGTCGAGTGTGGTGGTGGATGAACGCGATCTTGGAGAGAATGCTTTCATGCTGGAAAAGGGTCCAAGTGGGCTAGAACATGCTTTGGTGACATTCCCCGCTGACGTGGTTTCCGCGATTGCCGAAATAGCCAAGGCAGAGTATGGCAAAGAATCTTATGCGTGCGACCTATATAGAAGCGAAACGTGGTTTGGATCGTATCGGGAATATGTGTATACGACTAGCGTCGGCCCATTTGATTTGCCTGAGGCGGCTTTGATTGGTCAATAGCCGCGAGGCGGGATGGGCAACCGTATCGTCAAATCGGATTTGGGATAAGTAACGCAGGTGAGGAAATAGCCCGCTTCGATATCCGCTTGCCTGCGGTTATCGGGCTTGGAACGAACAAGGATTTCTCCTTTTAGGAGGCGCGCTTTGCATCCGCCGCAGTTCCCGGTTCGGCAACAGGTGCGCACATAAAGCCCCGCCCGTTCCAAGGAGGAGGCAATGCTTTCTTCGGCGCTACATTCAACAACTGTTTCTTTGTTTCCTTGCAGCACGTGCATGCGGAATGCCTTTCCAATGAGGTCTTTTGGGAAGTCTGGATCCTTAGGGTCTAAATCCGTAAACGCTTCGCTTCGGATATGGCGTTGGTTCACACCTAGTTTCTTTAGCTCGCCCCGTATGAATTCGTCCATCGCGGTCGACCCACAGATGAAATAGGTGGGGCATTCGTCTTCCTTAGCGTAACGTCGAATGACTTCTTTGGTGATTAGCCCTTTTTCGCCCTTGAATTCATAAGGCCCGGAAATAACGGGAATGAGACGGATGCGTTCGTCGTTTAGTGTTTCAATCGTTTTATCTCCAATGGCGTTATTCGGATCCACCGACCCATGCAGAATCGTCAAGCGGTAGGGGAGGTCTGGATTTTCGTGGATCCACTTCGCGAAAGAGATCCACGGAGTGATGCCGCTTCCTCCAGCGATGACCACAACGTTATTCCCATCCCGGACGGGGTTGAACGTGAGACGTCCATGGCCGATGTCTGCCTCGATGGAAGAACCAATGGAAAGCTCGTGGCAAAGGTAAGGGGCGGCGAATCCCTGTGGATTGTCCGCGACGACGATTTCAAACGCCTTGTCGCGGTAAGCTTCTCCGGGGGAGGAGACGATAGAGTAGGGTCGCGTTAGGAGACTATTACCTATGCGGAAGCGTAGGGAAACGAATTGGCCTGCTTGGAATAACGGCGGTTCCTCTACGCCGAAGCGAAGCAAGAAAGCGCCTGGGCCGATTTCAATGCGGGATAGCAACGTTGCGGGAACAGGACCGCGGTGAAGTTTCTTCGTTTCTTCCCCCACATGGTCTTCTTTTATGGTGGAATCCGCGTTTTTAATCTTGTTTTTGCGCAGTTTTAATAGTTTTAATAAGCCAGATATGCCTTGGAAGAAACCGAACTTTTTCATCGTTTCTCCTTTCGCTGCGCCAAAACTTGGTTCGCGGCTGCGCGGCCATTCATGATGGCGGGGGCCATACCGTCGCCACCGGACTGGTGGGCGCCGCAGAAGACAAGCCCTTTAATGAAGGTCTCACTTTTTTCTAACATCGTCCGAGCGGTGACGTGGTTATCCATCGTATGGCGGTATCCATAGATGTTGCCTCCATACGCTGAAGCGAAATGAAAGATGGTTAACGGAGTCTCTATCGTCATGTCGAGGATGTGGTCGCGTAGATTGACGCCTAAGCGTTTGCTTTCTGCTTCGATCAAAGCTTTCGCGTGCCGGTTTTTATATTCCTCGTATTCTTCCGCGGAGGCGTGATCGAAAGCTTCTTGCCTCGGCAAGGCGGTAATCGAGTAGACGCAGGTTCCTTTGGGGGAGGCTTCCGGGAGGGCGAGGTTAATGCAAACGGAGGTCAGATAGTCCCAATCCCCATCTTTCTGGTTCGCCAAGAAACTCAGTTGTGGGTCAAACGGGGCGCAGGCATGGAAAGTCGCATAGTCGTGGATTCCTAGGCTTGCGGGTTCTTGGTCCAAAAGGAGAATCACGCTGAATACGCTGGTGCACGGGTCCATCGCGTTG
>JAILIV010000037.1 GCA_024695105.1 Bacilli bacterium | reverse complement strand
TCTTCTCCACCGCCATGCGCAGCGTGTCGTTGCCATCCAGGGTGGCCACTTCGGACTTGGGGATAAGGGCGGAAAGCAGATTCATAGGCACCCCCATTATACGGGAACGGGGTCTTTTTATCCATAGCCCCGGGCGGAAACCCTATGCGTATCTTCTTATTGAAGATAAAATAGACCTAACGAACCAAGGAGGACGTCCATGCAACCTTCCAACTCCGGAACCCACAAGCGCAAAGTGCGCACCTTTTCCATCATCTCCCGCGTCTTTTTGCCACTAGGCATCGTGTTGACCGTGCTTGGGACGCTCATCACCATCGCCTCCATCGTCGCGTTGACCCTCCTTTCCATCAATATCGCCTCCACCTGCCCCGCCGTGTCGGAGCCTTCGGGCCAATGCGCGTCAATGGCCGGGGGCGTGGTCGCCTCCACCACCCTTCTTTCCCTCTTCGCCCCGCAGATTTTCATCGGGGTCGCGGGGATCGTCATCGCGGTCGTCTTCCGCGGCGTGGCGCGTACCAATCGGGCCGAAGACATCGCCAATGGCGTCGATTACACCAACTTTCCCTATGGCGATTGACGCGATTTGCGCATGTAAGCGCTTTACGTGCGCAAAAAGCAAAGCATAATTATCTCGATGAACTTTTTCCGAAAGCTTTCCAACTTCCTCGGATTCTCCCGCAGCACCCCTTATGGGCGGGATTATTTAATCGAGACCAACCTGCGGACCTCCGTCTATATGTCCGCCATCATCGTGGTGCTGGAAGTGGCGATGATCCTTCGCCGCGTCATCGAAGCCTTCGTTGACCCCGCCAACCACACCATCACCTTCCACAATACGTTTCCCTTCGTCCTGATGCTTTCCGTAGGCGTCGGGATGTTTGGCTTCGCCCTCGTCTCGTTGCGGCGCAAGGTCTCCTTCCGTTCGCGGTGCATCAGCAACCTCATCTGCGCCACTCCCGCCTTGGTGAGCGGTCTTTTGTTTCCCTTTGAGACCTTCTCTTCCTCCGTTTTGAAGAACACGCTGGTCATTGCCCTATATGTTTCCGTCGCCGCCTTTGGCGCCATCATCATCATCTTCTCGGCGATCGGCATTAAAACCGATAAACGCAATCCATACGTCCCCATCGCCGTGGTGACCCTGTTCGCTTTGGCCTGCCTGACCTTCGGCATCCGCGTGGGTTACAGCGATTGGACCGATCCGACCGGATACGACATCCACGCCTCCAAGCAGATCATCGCCTTCCTGATGATGGCGTTCTACGTGGGGTGCTTGGTCATTTGGCGCCCATTCATCTCCATCGCCATCTTGGGCACGGCCTTCTCCTTGTTCTACGCCATCATCGCCAGCGTGGACCCCTCCTTCCGCTCGATCCCCGAAGGCGACACGATCAACTACATCACTTTCTTCATCTCCCTCGTCGTCGTGTGCTTCTCCATCTACCACCAACGCATCCGCGATGCGGAAAGCTCGGAAAAGTTGGAGGCGCTTGCCACCATCGACACCTTGACGGGCCTTCTTTCCTTCGACCATTTCCTCGACCAGATCCACAACCAAACCCAAGGCAGCCAAGCATTGATGGAACAGCGCGTCTATCTTTTCCTCAACGTTGGCTCCTTCCGCATCTATAACGACCATTACGGCTTTGCCGCGGGCAACGTTTTGCTGACGAAGATCGCGAACATCCTCACCGCGCGTTTCCCGGATTCCCTCATCTGTCGCATCTCCGACGACCGCTTTGCCGTCTTCACCTACGTGGATTGCCATTATGAGCGTTTCGTGCAAGCAAACGCCGACGTCATCGCTTTGGAAAAGGAGATCGCCATCTCCCTGCGCGCCGGGTGTTACGTCCACCACTCCCCCTACGAAGACGTCCACCGCTGCGTCGACAAGGCCCGTTACGCCTGCACCGAAGGGAAGGAACGCCCCGACCATTTCGCGACCTACGACCAGGAAATGCACAACCGTTACCACCTGATGCAATACATCGTCCGCAGCGTCGACCGCGCCGCCGAAGAAGGGCGGATTCTGGTCCATTACCAACCCATCGTGTGGGCGGATGACGGAAGCATCTCCTGCGTGGAGGCCTTGGCCCGTTGGGACGACCCGCGTTATGGGTTCCTTTATCCGGGATCGTTCGTTCCTTTCCTCGAGAACGCCCAGATGATCCACCGCCTCGACGCGGCGGTCATCGACGTCATCTGCCGCAATATCCGCACGCTGCTGGACATGGGGCTCCCCGTCGTTCCCACTTCCGTCAACTTCTCGCGCCTAGACTTCCAGTTCATGGACGTCGTCGGCACGGTGGAGGCGGCGTTAAGCAAATATGGCGTGCCCAAGGAATACCTCCACATCGAAATCACCGAAAGCGCCTTGGCCGAAGACGAGGTGACGCTCAAATCCGGCGTCACGACCCTTGCCGAGCGCGGCTACCAGCTGTGGATCGATGACTTCGGGTCGGGCTACTCCCATTTCAATGCCTTAAAGGAATTCGACTTCCAAGTGCTCAAACTCGACATGGAGTTGCTCAAGGACATCGACACCAACCCCAAGGCCAAACCCCTTGTGGAGTTTTTGGTCCAGATGTCCTCTTCCCTTGGGCTGCAGACCGTCGCCGAAGGCGTGGAAAACGAGGAGGTCGCCTCCTTCCTCCGTTCCGTGGGCATCTCGCGGATGCAAGGCTACTATTTTGGCAAGCCCATGTCCTTTCAGACCATCTTAGAGCAAGTCCACGAGGGCAAGATCCACTTCAAGCCCGACGTGGTCGCCGAGGCGGAGAAACGCAACAAAGCGAAGGCCAAGAAAACCCCGAAAGACTAATCCCAAGGACCAAACGAAAGGCGCCACGCGGGCGCCTTTTCGATTTGGCGATGCTTAGAAACTCGAGAGCTTTCGGAAATGAACGATCAACGAGACGATGCCATACCCCGCGCCTAGCAGGCCCACCGCCATCGGGATGTAGCTATTCGCGGCGAAGCAGGCCATCGCGAATATCGCAAAGCCCAGCACGGAAATGGCGAAGCCAAACACGAAATGCCGATCTTCGTCATCCCCCACATCCGGATCGGCGCGCACCGAACGGATGAGGCGGTAGGCGGAGAAACCAAAGCAAAGAAGCGTCAGTCCTTCCGCGACGATGTAGAAGATCTTCTCCCCGCCCCACGGGGCGTGGATGAAATAAGAGACCAATCCGCCATAATGGATGCCGGTATCGGGGTCGACGTAAACGAACATCGGCACCGCTAAGCAGGCGATGACGAAAATCGGCAGGGTTAATAGCCCAATCAAGGCGATGCGCTTTTTGACGCTCCATTCGATGTCCATCTCAATACTTATCCTTCTGCCGCTTATGGTTGACGGCCATCTTCTTCACGTAGGCGTCGATGACCTCCCCTTCCCCGAAGTCGAACAAGGGGATGATGTTAAGGTAGTCGCCGAAAGCCTTCGCGTAGCGTTCCACGGTGTATTCGTCGTGGAGTTTGCTGACGTCGTCATAGACGCGCACGATGGCCTCGCTTAGGTCCTTGATGTCCACGCGGAAGTAATGGCGGTATTCCCTTACCCCCAGGGGGATGCCAAGGCTCAGCAAGAAATGCAATCCATCGGCGTACTCGTCTAGGATCTTCTCCTTAGGAGAGGGTTCCTTGAAAGACCAGTACTTAAAACAACGGGTCTCGTTCGCGAACTCGCCCAGTTCCACCAACAAGGCCAAAACCCGACGCGTGAAGGTCGAGTCATAGTCCACGCCGTGGGCTAAGGCGATCTCCGCGTCGAGTTCTTCTTGAAGGGCGAAACAGGGAGTCAGGTCGATATAGTCGCCCGTCATCCTTTTTTCGGCGTGAGCTTGCCGAGCCTCCAGATGTCGCGGTTGTACTCTTCGATCGTGCGGTCGGAGGTGAAGAAGCCGGAACGGCCGATGTTCATGATCGAGGCGTGGGCCCACTTCTTCCGATCGCCATACATCGCGTCGGCGCGCTCGCAGGCGGCGTTATACGCGGCGAAGTCGGCGAGGACGAAGAACTGGTCGTTGTGGTTCATGATTTCGTCGAAGATCATGCGGAAGCGGTTTTGGTCACCTTCGCACCAAGGACCATAGAAGAGCGAATCCATGACGTTTTTGACGCGCATGTCGCTGTTATAGACGTCCCAGGGGGAATAGGAGCCGTTATCCACCATGTCTTGCACCTCATCGGCCTTCAAGCCAAAGATGACTTCGTTGTCTTCTCCCGCAAGGTCGGCGATCTCGATGTTGGCGCCATCCAAAGTGCCAAGGGTGATCGCGCCGTTCATCATGAGTTTCATGTTGGACGTGCCGGAGGCCTCTTTGCCGGCGGTGGAGATTTGCTCGGAGATGTCCGCGGCGGGGATGATCTTCTCGGCGAGGGTGACACCATAGTTCTCCACGAAGACGATCTTTATGAAGCGGGACACCTCGGGGTCGTTGTTGACGACCTTGGCCACGGCCAGGATCAACTCGATGATCTTTTTCGCGTAGACATAGCTCGGCGCGGCCTTGGCCCCGAAGATGTAGGTGTGCGGGGTCATCTGGAAGTTCGGGTCTTCCTTGAACTTCTGGTAGAGATGGATGATGTGGAAGACGTTGAGCAGCTGACGTTTATAGGCGTGCAGACGCTTGATTTGGACGTCGAAGATGGAGTCCGGATCGATTTCGAAGCCATAGGCTTGGCGGACGTAGGCGGCAAAGTCGCGCTTGTTCTCCGCCTTGATCTCGAGCACCTTCTTCTGGGTTTCCGGGTCGTCGGCGAATTTCGTGAAGCCGCCGATCTCCTTCTCGAAATCGGTCTTCCAGCCTTCGCCGATCTTGGAGGTGATGAGTTCGGCGAGGCGCGGGTTGCTGTACATGAGCCAGCGACGATGGGTGACGCCATTGGTCTTGTTGTTGAACTTGGTCGGGAAGAGTTCATAGAACTCCTTGAAGGTCCAGGCCTTAAGGATGTCGGTGTGGATCTTCGCGACGCCGTTGACGGAGAAGACGGTGTAGATGGCCATGTTGGTCATGTGGATCTGGCCGTCTTTGATGATTTGCATGGCGTAGCGTTCCGCGCCACCGATGCCTTTCTCGTTCAGATAGATGTTAAAGCGGCGGTTGATTTCCTCCACGATCATGTAGACGCGGGGCGCGAGCTGACGGACGTATTGGACCGGCCATTTCTCCAAGGCCTCGGGCATGACGGTGTGGTTGGTGTAGGCGAATAGCCTCGTGACGATATCCCAGGCGTCGTCCCAGCCATAGTTATACTCGTCCATCAAAAGGCGCATGGCCTCGGGGATGGCGAGGATCGGATGGGTGTCGTTGAGCTGGAAAACGTAGAGCTCGGGGAGCTTATCCAAATTGCCATAGCGACGGTTGACGCTACGCATCACGGATTGAAGGCCCGCCGAAACGAGGAAGTATTGCTGACGCAAACGCAGCATGCGGCCGTGCTCGGTGGAATCATCCGGATATAGGCCGTGGCAGAGCTCTTTCAGGGTCTGCAAGTAGGACTCGAAGGTCTGGTCGGTGGGCAGGTGGTGCTCGCTGGGTTCGGCCGACCATAGACGCAAAGAGTTGGCCACGCCATTGCGGTAGCCAGGGATCGACACGTCATAGGGGACGGCGCGGACGCAGGTCGCGTTGACGGTGCGAAGGCCATATTCGCCATTGGGCTTAATGAAGGTCTCGGCCTCGCCGTAGAACTTGACCTCGACGGCGTGCTTGGGTTTGCGGACCTCAAAGACGAAGCCGTTGGAGAGCCACTGGTCGGGAAGCTCGATCTGCTGGCCATGCCGGAACTTCTGACGGAAGAAGCCGTATTCATAACGGATCGTGTTGCCATGTCCCGGATAGCCCAAAGAGGCGATCGAATCCAGGAAGCAGGCGGCGAGGCGGCCAAGGCCACCGTTGCCAAGCCCGGCGTCGGCTTCCATGTCCTCGAGCTCGCCGATGTCGATGCCAAGGTCGTTCAAGCCATCGCGGGCGACCTCGTAGATGCCGAGGTTCTGCATGTTGGAGGTGAGCAATCGGCCCATCAGGAACTCCATGGAGAAGTAGATGAGCTGGCGGCGGGACTTGTCGAGGATTTCCTCGCGGGAGGAACGCCATTCGCGCCCGGCGAAATCGCGGACCATCTCACCGAGGATGTCGTAGCGCTCGGTGATGTGGGAATCGGCGACGGAACGACCGTACTTCTCCTCGAGGCGACGCTCGAAAGTCTCCTTAAAATCTTTTTTGTTATCGAACATAGGGTACTCCTGTTATTGGGGGTTATTTCTTGGCCGCGGTTTTCTTTTTCGCGGGAGCCTTTTTCTTGGGCTCGGGCTTGGGCTCTTTGGGGGCGGGCTCGGGCTGTGGGGCGGGCTTTTCGACGCGGCGCTTCAGGATGGAAGCCGCGAAGCCGCCGAGCTTCAGTCCCATCTTGCAGGGACGGTTCTCCGGGCCGGGGCCAGGGACGGAAACGCTCGGGGCGCCGGAATATTGGTTCCAGCCACCATAGACGTCTTTGTCGCTGTTGAAGATCTCGTCGTAGACGCCCTCGTGCAAGGTGCCGATTTCGTAGAACTCGTACCAGTTGGGGGTCATGTTGAACACGAAGATCAAATCGCTGTCCCCGTATTCGCGCTCGAAGGCGAAGACGGATTGGTCGCTGTTGTCGACCATGAGCCAATGGAAATGGGACGGGTTATGTTCCTCGCAGTGCATCGCAGGCTCGGCCGCGTAAATGAGGTTGAGGTCGCGGACCATGCGGCGGACGGAGTCGTGCTTGGGGAAGGAGAGGAGGTTCCACGGGAGGGAACGGGTCTCGTTCCACTCATCGAAGGAAGCAAGCTCATTGCCCATGAAGTTGAGTTTCTTGCCGGGGTGGCCGAACTGGTAGGCGTAGAGGTTACGGACAAGGGCGAACTTCTGGTCGTAGTCGCCCCACATCTTGTTGATGATCGTGCCTTTGCCGTGGACGACTTCGTCGTGGCTTAACGGAAGCAGGAAGTTCTCGGAATAGAAGTAGGCCATCGAGAAGGTGAGCTTGTTGTGCTCGTACTTCTTGTAGATGGGGTCCTTGCTGTAGTACTTGAGGGTGTCGTTCATCCAGCCGAGGTCCCACTTGTAGTCGAAGCCAAGCCCACCATACTCGATCGGGTGGGTGACCTTGGTGAAGTCGGTGGAGTCTTCGGCGATCATCATGATCTGGGGATGGGCATAATGGAGCTTGCCGTTGAGGCGGCGGATGAACTCGGTCGCGCCAGTGTTCTCGCCGTTGGCCTTGTTGCCGTCCCAATAGACGATGTTGCTGACCGCGTCGACGCGGATGCCGTCGAAGTGGAAGTATTCCAGGAAGTAGTTCATGGCCGACATCAGGAAGGAACGCACCGGATCCTTGCCGAGGTCGAACTGCGCGCTGCCCCACGGGGAGAGGGTGTGGGCGGGGTCGCCGTACTCATAGAGATTGGTTCCGTCGAACTCGCGGAGGGCGTAGCCGTCGACCGCGAAGTGGACGGGGGCGAAGTCGAGGATGACGCCATAGCCGGCGCGGTGCATGCGGTCGACGAAGGACATCAATTGCTTTGGGTTGCCATAACGGCTGTCCACGGAGTAGAAGCCGGTGGCTTGGTAGCCCCACGACCCATCGAAGGGGTATTGGGTGATCGGCATGATCTCGACGTGGGTGAAGCCGTTTTCCTGAAGGTATGGGATCAGGTAGTCCGCTACTTCCTCATAGGAGGGGTAACGGTCGCCGATTTTGCCCTTCCAGCTACCGAGGTGCACCTCGTAGATGGACATGGGCTTGTCGAAGTTGCGGGTGCGCTGGCCGAGCCAATCCCCATCCATCCAAGGGAAGTCCTCGATGTCGAACAACCGCGAGCAGGACTGCGGGCGGTATTCGCTGTAGAAGGCGAAGGGGTCGGCCTTGTCGACGTATTCGCCGCGGGCGTTCTTGAAGTGGTATTTGTAGGATTGGTAGTTATGGAGTCCGGGGACGAAGGTCTCATAGACGCCCGAGGGGTCAACCTTGTTCATCTTGTTGACGCGGACGTCCCAGCCGTTGAACTCACCGATGACCGAGACATCGCTGGCCATGGGGGCGTAGAGGCGGAACCAAACGCCGTAGAGTTTGTCCTTGACCAACACCTTCTTGGCCTTGCCTTTGGGGGTCTTCGCGGGGATGACCTCCTCCTTGTCCACCTCGACGTAGCCAAAATGCGCGCCGAAATAGCGGAAAGCATCGATGGACTGACCCATCAGATAATCGTAGAGAATTCCGTATGCCATATTTGCTCCTGTAGAAAATTCTTGCCTCCATTATAGGCGCATTCTTTCCTTAAGGAAAAGATTATTGAGTCTTGGGAGCGCTTTACGCGTTCAAACGTTGCTGCAAAAGCCCGTAATAAACCGCATAGAGGACTTGGATTTCCTCAAAGGTGGTCAGCCCCTTGCCCAAGATCACGTTGAGGTAGCGGACGTTGAAGGCCTCATAAAGGTCATAAGGATAGTATTCGGCGACCTCTTCGTAGGCGACCAAGCCATATAGGGCGATGTCGCGGGCCATGGCTTCTTCGTCAAAGCGCATGTCCTCGCCATATTCGAAGCAATGGACGAAGGCCTCGATCCCATCCGCGACGCTTAATAACCCGTTGGCGAGGAAGTTGAAGGTGCCCGCGACGACGGGGGAGCTATACCCCACTTCGTCTTCTTGAATCCGGGTTTCAACCAAGGTGACGAAGCCTCCGTAGGCGGCGAAGCGATGCCCCACGTAATCCGCCGCGTTTTCCTTATTAAAGTAAACGTAGGTCCTTAGGTCGAGGTCATAGAAGGCGTGTCTCCCCACCACCCCGACTTCGGTGTCGTCGTCAAAGCGAAGGTAGGCCACCTCGGTCAGACGGGCGTGGGTCACCGCGTTGGCCAATATCGCCCCAGAGACGTATTGCCCCTGCGCATGGTCAAAGGTCATCACCACGTCCCCGGGGACGAGGTCTTCGACGGCTTTGCTGGAGCCATCCGCCATCAGCACTTGCGTGCCGTTGACCAAGCAGCCCGAATCCCAATGGGCCTTCAAGGTCATGGCCATGGTGACGCGGTCACTGGAGAAATTCCATTTCGAATCGCCGTTATACCAACCCAGGAAGTCGCAACCGCTCTTCGTCGGGGTGCCGGGGTTTTGGACGAGGGATTTGTATTCGTAATATCCCGAGCGGGTCGCGCCACTGCCGCCATCGAGGTCGAAGTTGACGTAGAACGTCGCCAAAGACCATCTCGCCCGTACTTGCGTGTCTTCTTTGAAGACATAAGACTTATCCAGCGCTATCAGCGAGGAGCCCGATACGCGGTACCAACCCATGAAAGTGAACCCATATTCCGTGGGGGAAGTCGGATAGGAGGCGATCTTCGAGCCATAATCCACCGTCACGTTGGCCACGGTCGAACTATGCTCGTTTTTGTTGTCGCTGAAAGACACTTTGACGGTCCAACGGGCATAGAGGTCCAAATCCGCCTTCACCACGTCGGCCAAAGGATCGAATTTGGTCTGGAACGTCGGCTCAAGGTACCACCCAACGAAAGTTCGCCCGGAAACGGTGCCGCTAGGCGCGGAAACCAAACTGCCGTAAACGGTCTCCTTCACCACGTCGTCGCGACCATCGCCATAATGGAACGTGACCACGTGGGCATCAAGTTCCCAAACGGCGGTGAGATCCACGTGCTTGGCGGGCATGGAATAAGGGAATCCGACTTCCTCTCCGCTTTGCGCTTCCAAGAACCCAATCAGATGATAGCCTTCGGGCTTGGGAAGGTCGGGCATGGCCACTTCTTCTTGGTAATGGTATCCGGAAAGCACTTGGGTCGCCGTGCCTGGGCCCGAATAATCCCGTACGCGAATCTCGTAGGTCGCTTGGTTCCAAACGGCGTAAAGCTCCAGGTCTTCCGTCACGTATTGGCTGGGGTCGTAAAGGACCTTGGCCTCTCCTTGGTAACGGAACCATCCCCCAAAGGAGTAGTCCGGTTCCCCCACCTTGGAAGGAAGGGAGGATAAGGCATGGCTAGGATAGGTGAGTTCCTGGCTCCAGGATTGCTGCGCCACGTCGCCATGTCCTTCCGCATGATAGGTCACGGTGAACGTCTTGGCCTCCCATTTGGCGTACAGCGTCGTGGGCTCGTGGATGGACAAAGACGATAATGCGTCGACTTTGTCCTCCTCCCCATAGGCGGGGTCTAAGTACCAGCCCAGGAAGGCATACCCGTCGGCGGCAGGGTCTTCCGCCACGATGGGGCTTTCCCCCGTCTTCACAAGCTGCGTGATGAACAAGGAAGCGTTGGACGCGTCAAAGGCGGCATAACTATCCCCAGGGTTCAAAACGAAGCTCACGGGGATGTCGTTTTGGTACCAAACCGCCCGCAAAACCGCATCGGAAGCCAAAATGGTCTCGAAATCGAAAGGCTCTTCGCCCAGGTTCCATCCACCGAAGGTATAGCCGTTATAGACTTGGCCAATCACGGGGAAGGATGGTTCGGAAACCTTCTCCCCGTATTCGATGGTTTGGGCGGTTGGCCCAGGGATCTTCCCTTGGTTCTCCGCCATGTCAAAGGTGATTTCGTAATGCTCGCGGATCCATATGGGGCTCAAGACGATGGAGGCCGAATCGCTTTGGAAGCCGTTGTCGCTCCATCCCTTGTCGTCCCGGATCTCCCGATAAAGCGTTTGGATGCCTTCGCTAAGGAATCGGTCGTCATTCATGTCCACTTGGCCTAACACATCGGTTCCCTTGGGAGTGCTCAAGGCGGAAAGGACGTGGCCGCGTTTGCCCATCTCCCCCGATAACGGGGCATCCCACCCATACGTCGCCTCAAGCGAATCAAACGCGGTCTCGGTGGGATCGAGACTTCCGGAGAAGGACACTTCGAAACGGTTGGGAAGGTAATAGGCTTGCAACCGAACCTCCTCTAACCCTTCCCCGCCGAAGGAAGCAAACGTCAAATCCTCCGAATAAAGGACGTGGAGATAATCCGGATATTGCCCTTCATCTTCTTCTTTTGCGTACACCACGTCCGTTTCCGGATCCAACCATCCGACGAAGCGGTGCCCCTCTTTGGTAAGCGAGGCGTCGGTCAATCCATGGCTTCCGGGACGAGGCAAGGCAATGGGGTTAAAGTCGGCGCAGCCTTCGTCGGTGGCGACCACTTTCCCCAAACTCTCGTAGGTCATCGTGAAGTATTCCTTCGCGAACACGGGGTAAAGGCGAAGGGTTGGGTCGTCAAATACGCTACGCGTGTACACGTTTTGCAGGGTTTGGCCCTCTTCGACGTCCACCTTTGTGGCGGAAGAATCGAAACTGTATCCGGCGAAGCGCCCATCCCCTATCGGGATCGATTTGTAACGGATTTCCTTTGCCCCGTTATAACGGATAGGGCCAAGGGATTGGGGTTCCTTCGCCATCAATAACACCTCGGTCTCCGGATAAACCCAGAAAGCGTAGAGGTCGTATTCCTCCTTTTGGGGGTAAAGGAACGAGCCGGGCAACGTCTCACCCAAATCAAAGTCGGGGACGCGCGAAGTCTTGTCCGTGCTCCAGCCGATCAAAGCGAAATCCCCATGGGTCTCCCCTTGGCCGCCTAGGGTTTGGATGGTATCTCCCCAAAACGCATAGGTAGTGACTAAGGTTTCGGGGGTTTGCCCGTCGGCGTTATCGTAATGGAAACGGATTTGGTAACGGATCAGATCCCACGTCGCGGAGAGATGGATGTCGCCTTCGATGGGTGTGGAGGAATCGTAAGGATTGCCCACCACGTCATCTTTCCATCCTTGGAAATTCGCGCCGATGCGGTGGATGGGGTATTTGCCATCGAAGTCGATGGTGCCTCCCCTAGGTAATTCCAGGGAAAGGAATTCCTTGCCGTCATCATGTTGGAACTCGCCGCCGTTTTTGTTCAAAATCACGGACACGTTGTTCTTGTTTTGCTTCAAAACGAAGATCGATTCGGCGCGGCTTGCCCAATACGGGGAAAGACGATAGTCGAGGTAGCTGGCCTTCGGGACATAGACGTGGAGTTGACCCGGCATGTTCTCGATGTCGGTGGGAAGGGCGAAGGTGGAGCTTTGGATGCTCAAGGCTCTTAGGTTGGGGAAGTAATGGTAATCCGCGAAGGTCAGACGCGAGAAAGAGGCGTCGGCGTCGAAATGATCCACTTTGTGGAACTCGTCTTTTAAGACAAACCCGTCATCATAGATGTCGTAGCCCGAAGACTTCAGTAGCACCGCCGTGTCTTCGGAGTCGAACTTTGAGTCAAAAGGGATTTCCACACGCAAATCGGAGAACACGGTGTTGGTCAAGCGGACCATGCCCTTGCCCACTCCAAGGATGCGTAAGCCATCGCCTTCCTCGTTGACTTCCGCCAAACCGTCGATGGGAAAATAGGATTGGCGCGTCTGGTCGTAACCATAGACGCTGGCTTCGTACTTTTTGTCCTTGATCCAATCGTAAGAGCGTTGCTCTTCGCTTAGGTTCCCGTCAAAGGAAAAGTCTTCCCCGGCGCGGGTCAGTGCCTCTTGGCCATCGCGAATGACGCGGTCGGTGCGGAAGTAGGTTTTGGTCAAAACGCCCGCCCCTACCCCGGCGGCGGAAGCCACGACGGCCAAAACCAAAAAGGCAATCAATCCGGTGTGGTGTCGAAACGTAACGGGTTTGGCCATGGCATTCCTTCCTTTCTAGGGGATGAACATGAAGATCCCCATGAACAAGCCAAGCAAGAGCACTCCGATCCCCGCGGTCTCTAACGCAGAGGCCCAGATGATACGGAAGCGCGACTTGGCGTCAAAGCAATTCGCGTAAGTCACCCCAAAGCCCGCCAAAGCGGTCAAAAGGGCGATGCCCAGGAACAAAAGGTAATAGGTGTTGTTCATCCAAAACACGTAGCAAAGCGATCCGACGAAAGCCGATCCAGCGAAGGCGATGAGGGCCACCACGACGGAAAGGAATAGGTTGCGGAAAGCGTAGGAAACGTTCGCGAGGTTGAAGCGCTTTTTGCCTTTTGCCTCATACACGTCCTTCCCGAATTCCCACCAGCGGTCCATGTCCGACAAAGGAAGCGATCCGTTTTCCACGCGGAGGATAAGGGCGTCCAACCGCTCGTCTTGGCTGCCTTTTTCCTTTTTATATGCGTCGAGGAACCCTTCTTTGCCAAGATGCTTGGCCAATATGGCGCGGATGTCCTTTCGGGGGAGGGTGCGCATCATGTCGCAGCAAAAGCGGAGCCTTTGGCTCTCTAAGCCGTCAAGGTTACGCTGCGCCTTACCCGACTCCTCCTCCTTTTGCTTTAGGTCCTCATACACCAAAAGCAATGCGTCTTTTTCCTTAATGTGCCCCTTCTTCTCCAAATAGAGGATGCACGACTGCAGGGCGGAAGCGCCAAAGGCGATAAAGTCTTCGAGGCTTAACGCTTTTGCGGAAGAAAGAAGCCGGATATCGGCCATCCACGGATCAAGGATATCCTCCGCTTGAACGCCCCACTTCGTCTTTTCCAAAGCGGCCAAATGGGCCAACGATACCGCGGAGGATGCAACCTCCGGTGAGGAAAGCACGCCAAGGTATTCTTCCAGCGCCCGTTTTTGCAATTCGTCTTTCCATCGACCGACCGGCGCCTTCTCCAGCAAAGAAAGCAGGCGGTGCACCCCTTCTCCGGCATAGCGTTTTAGCAACGCCTCCTCGATGGCCTTGCCGTTTTGGGTTTGGGCTGAAGCGAGCATCTCGCAGGCGATGGACACCGTCTCTTCTTCCTTCGACCCACCGGTTTCGAATAAGACACGGAAAAGGTTGTCGACGGAACTGCCTTCGGAAAGAAGTTCGCCAAAGCGAAGAAGCGCCGGCTTTGAGGTGGGCAGGCGCGTGGAAAGAAACGCCACATATCCCTCGGCGAATTCCCACGACCCTTCCTTCACCCCCGCCTCGCAAAGGCGGTACGCCCTCTTGCCCAAGGAGGCATCAAGGTAAACGTGCGGGTAATAGGTGCCGGAAAGGAATTCCTCATCGGTCCGCAATAACGCGGAAAGCATCTCCAAATACGGCGAATCGTCGGGGATTTGCTCCAGGTTTTGCGGAAAAACGAACTCATCGAGGTGGCGTAACGAAGCGAGGCGCAAACTCGCATCGTAGACACTTTGGTGCACGGAGACCGCCTTTTGGAGCAAACGTATCCTCGTGGAGAGGTCCAAAGAACCGAAGTCCGGGTCGGCGGCGACGTTGAGGGTCTTCATGTTCTCACGAACGTCCTTTAGCGTGGACGCGGGCAAACCGATGAGGCGCTCGGGCTCCGCGATCAATCCGTCGAGGAACGCCTCTTGCCGACGCGCTTTCTCAAACACATCCTCGTCCTCTTTTCCAGAAAGGCTCTTGGCAAATAGATACCCCGAGGCAAACGTCCGTAGCGACGCGACATCCCTCACTTCGGCCTCCTCGCCAAAAATGGAGGAACGATAGGAGACAAACGCCTCTTCCGAAGAGAGGATATGGCGGATCAACTCCAAAATGGGCTCATCCAAAGGCGCGTCTTGCCCCATAAGCGGGAAACGTAGGGCATGGACTTCCCCATAGATGCGGCGCAACAGCCCTTTATCCACATTCCCCTTCCCCACGGGCACGCCAAGAACGGATGAGCCATCGTTCCCACTGGCCAAGGTGGAAAAGGGCAACGCTAGGCCAAAGGAAGAAGGGAAGAGGTCAAGGAAACGGAATAGGAAAGAGGCGAACGTCTCTTCTTCCCCCACTTCGTAAAGGCAAAGCAAGGGGAGCTTCTTTTCCTGGGCTTGGATGAATGCGACGGCAAAATCCAAAAATGCGTCTTTGTCTTTCGCATACGCAGCAAACGGAAGCGGCGGGACGGCAAAGGCATCTTCGCTAAAAACCGGAAGCTTCGCCCCTTCGCTTTGGTCAAACCCCCATTTGGGCAAATCGTTTTCCTTCGTCAATGGACCGGAACGGAATAAGGCGGAAACGGGCAACGACGGGGCTTCCTCGCACAAAAGGAAATGGTCCATCTCTTTCGTGCCGCGGGTAAAGGATGGGTCGTTTTTGACCGAATCACGTAACACGTGCACCTCAAAAACGTGTCCTTGGGGCAAAATGCGATGGGCATATCCCTTGCCACTATATTCCGATGAGGGCTCGCCTTTTTCACCCGTGAGGTAGGTTTCCCCTTCGTCGCGGTAATAGAAGCCTTTCGCCGCGTCAAAGTCGCTTAGCCCGATGTATCGCCCGACGCCAGGCTCCTTCAAAAGCGCGATTTGCTCCGACGAAAGCCCTTCGCCATAACGGCAGAGTCCATCCCCGTCGGCGTAAGCGAATATCCCTTCCCACACGCGATCCATCAGGAAATGACCCCCAACTGGTAGAAAAGCCAGACGATCGGCAGCTCCATGCGAATAGGCCGTGGCCGGTACATGATGCGCTTCACGCTGGTGGTGGAGCCTAGGCGCAACACGTCCGCCCCACCGAGTGCGGAGCAAGCGAAGAACTTCACGTTCCCGCATTCGGCCCGGATGTTATCGATGACGGATGCCCCGTCGGGCCAACTGCGCAAATACTCCTCGATTTCGTAGCTGGCGTTATTGATGTGGCGCTCCAATTCGGAATGGCGATATCGGCGCGAGGCGGGATAAAGAGGCACCATGTTCTCATGGGTAATGTGCGTATTGGCGTCGAAGCAAAAAGCGTCCGCGTCGGCCCTAGACCCCTCATGCCCATATAGGCGGGCGTCGAGTTTGGAAAAGACGATGGCGATGGGAAGGGAAGAAAGAGGCTCCCCGTTCGTACGTAGCTTCCTTAAGTTCGCGAACGTCTTTCCCAACTTGCGTAACGGGGACTTCTTCGTGCCGGGGGTAGGAGGAAGCAACAGATGGTCTTTGTATTCCTCGAGGTCTTGTCGGATGGAGGGGTCCAATCCCCCAAGCAAAGGCATAAACCCTTTGGCGAGGTCCCGTTTCTTGTCGGGATCGTCTTCCTGCATGTATTCCAAAAACGCCTTCCGCAGTTCGGGGTCCAGATTCGTTTCGGCCAAGGCTCTGGAAAGGATGCGCCCCACTTCCAAATCCTCGTCGATCCCCACTTCGGGATCCCCGTCGACCAAGACGATCAGCCCATTGGCCACGTCGAGGCAACGGACGGGACTAGGGTTATCCATGTCGAACATCTCGCCGGGGACGTCATAGAAATAAGCGTGCCCCGCTTCACCTAATTCGAAGCCGATGGGGTTGAACGAAAGCACCGCCTCGTCCAAGGCTTGTGTGTTGGATTCGAAATTGCTGTTCACGTCAAAGGCGTAACGGCCCTTGACGCCCACCTTATGGCCTGGATGAGAAGACGAGGTGAGGCTTTTCGAACGCGCCTCCTCGTAACTGCCGTCCAACCCAATAGGGCCTGAGGCGGGCAAAACGGCGCCGTCCATCTTCACTTCGCGCACCGAGCGGTTTTTCCGTTTCGGGAGGAAGTGACGCAGGATTTCCTGAAGGATCGCGGGATGGGAAACGTAGATGTCTTCGTCCTTGCGCACGTCGAACAAGGAAGCCAAAAACGTGGTCTTCCCGCATTTGGGCGCCCCGGCCACCACGAGGTTGGCCACCGGATGCTCGCCGTAGTTTACGGGCAATATCGGATGTTCCAAAGGAATGGCCCCATGGGAAAGCAAATGGGGCTTTTGGTTGCAGACGATGGTTTTTTTGGGAGCGATGCGGAACCGACTGGCGGGAACGTTTTTATAAAAGTGTTCCCCATCGCACCCCCACACGCCCTTCCTTGCCTTCAGGGCCACCGGGGAGACGGGGTTCCCACAATAGGGGCAAAGCACGACGGGCGTCTGTTTGCTCCGCCTTTCCTCGTTTTCCTTTTCTTGTTGCCGGCGGGTTTGGTCTTCGCTGGTGAACTCCGAATCGTCGGAAAGGAAATAAAACGGCTCCAGTTTTTCGCCATCCGCAAAGCCCAACCGGTAATTGTGCGTGAAGACGTCTTCCCCCGGGGCCACGACGAAGATGGAAAGCGATTCGTCGCGTCGGAACTTCCGTAACGTCAACTTGCGTTTTAACGGGACTTCTTTGGAAGAATCGAAATCCCCGCGCAAAATCGGTTTGGTCGTGGCTTTGGAATATAGCCGAAGCTCAATGTCGTCATATAGACGGGGGTAAAGCACGCTGATCTCCAAGCGGTCATGGTTCGTACCATCGCGGTTGATTTCGCGGATCTTGTAATGGATGGTCTCCTTCCGGGCGAAGTTGACCACGAATTCGTAGATGTCCTCTTCTAGAGGCACCGCGTCGGGATCGAGGCTTTTGCAGAAGCCAAGCTCTCCCGTGCAGGCAAACGACCCTTCCCTTGCCTTGATGTAAAAGCCGTTGATGTCGGAGACGAATGTGGCATCGGGGTCGGACCGGTCGCGGAAGATGGGAAGCCGTTCCTCGGTGATTAGGTTCAGCGCCTCTTGTCCAAGGGAAGAGAGCAACGTCGCCGGACGCGCCGAAGCGTTATGGGCATAGCGGAGCCGAATGCTCCGGAAATTGCGGTAGATCTCCTCGGGGACGCAAACCTGGATCTGCATCCCAAGCGTATCGTAGGAACGGGCGAAGAAAAGCTTGATCCGCTTTTCGCGATATCCGGTCCGCGACACGATTTTGTAATCGAAATGGTACTCGCTCATCAAAAAGTGAGGGGAAAGCCCTTCTGCACGTAATTATAGCGCACCCCTAAGTGCGCAGGCAAAAGGGAACTCGCGCCATTGTCCCCTAGTGCACCCCATGCGGATGGAGTATCATTGCCCCAGAAACAAAGGAGCATTCCATATGCATAAAGTAATGGCCGTCAACTGCGGTTCCTCTTCCCTTAAATACAAACTATATGAGATGCCCGAAGAAAAAGTCCTCTGCTCGGGCAACGTCGAGCGCATCGGGCTCGAAATGGGCATCTTCGGCATCAAATTCGGCGATCAGAAGATCTCCCTCGAACAGCCGATCCCCGACCACGAAGTCGGCGCCAGGCTCGTCCTCGAAGCCCTCACCAAATACGGCATCGTGAAATCCCTCGATGAGATCAAATGCGTCGGCCACCGCGTCGTCCAAGGCGGCAAGTACTTCTCCTCCTCGGCCGAGTTCGACCAGCATAACGCCGACCTCATCGAGTCGATGACCCCGCTTGATCCACTTCACGCCCCGGCCCATATCACCGGATGGAAGGCCTTCTCCGCGGCCCTCCCGGGCGTCCCCTCCATCGCCGTGTTCGACACCGCCTTCCACCAGACCATGGAACCGGAGGACTACCTCTTCCCCATCCCCTATGAGATGAGCGAAAAGTACGACTGCCGCCGCTATGGGGCGCATGGCACCTCCCACAACTACCTCGCCGACACCGCCATCGAGCATTATTTCGGCGGCAAGAAGGAAGGCACCCGCATCCTCTCCTGCCACATCGGCTCGGGTTCTTCCCTCTGCGCGATCAAAGACGGCAAATGCGTCGCCACCACGATGGGCCTCACCCCGCTAGGAGGCGTCATGATGGGTACCCGTACGGGTGACCTTGACCCCTCCGTCATGGATTACCTCTGCAACTGCACCGGCAAATCCGTCGATGAGATGTATGACATCTTCAACAAGAAGTCCGGCTTGCTTGGCGTCTCTGGCGTCAGCTCCGACACCCGCGACGTGGAAGCCGCGGCCGAACAAGGCAACCAGCGCGCCATCCTCTCCGCGAAACTCTTCGCCCGTCGCATCGCCGATTACATCGGCCAATACTACGTCCGTCTGGGCCACGTCGATATGATCATCTTCTCCGCCGGCATCGGCGAAAACAGCGACTACTTCCGCGAATTGATTCTCAAAGACGTCGAGGAAGCCCTTGGCCTAAAGATCGACTACGCGAAGAACAAAGGCCTCCGCGGCAAAGAAGAGACGTTGTCTCTGCCCTCCTCCCCCATCCGCGTCATCGTCCTCCCCACCGACGAGGAAGTGATGATCGCCCGCGATTGCCTCCGGAGGATCGAAAATGGCCGTATCTAAGCTTGACCCCATCCTTTCCGAATACGCCAAGGCGCACAAGAAGGAATACAAGGCGATCTACCGTGCGATCGAACGCTACGAGAAGATCGTCGTCTTCCGCCACCTCAAGCCCGACTACGACGCCATGGGCACCCAGATGGGCGTGTTCCAATTCCTAAAGGACAACTTCCCAGAAAAGGAAATCCATTACGTTGGGGACAACCACGTCACCTTCACCCCGCGTCTATTCCCCGAGACGGAGACCCTAAGCGAAGAATGGTTCAAGCAGAACAAGTTCCTCGCCATCATCTGCGACGTCGGGGACCCCGAGCGCATCGCCGACCCCCGCTTCAAACACGCCGCCTACAAGGTCAAGATCGACCACCACCCCTGCAAGAAGGAAGTGGCGCGGGCCGCCATGTGCGATTTGGACATGGCCGCGGCGGCCGAACTGGCGGCGAACATCCTCCTCAACTGGAAGGGCAAGACCCTTTCCAAGCAGGCCGCGTATTGGTTCTACATCGGCATCGTAGGGGACTCCGGACGGTTCCTTTATTCCTCCACCTCGCCCCACACCTTCGCCGTGGCCCAAGCGCTGCTTGCCACTGGAATCGAGATCTCCCCTCTATACAAGAAAATGTATGAGAAGGACGTGGATTCGCTCCGTTCGCTCGCTTATGTCCTTAGCCACTTCTCCGTTTCGCCCCATGGGGTCGCCTACTATTGCCTCCCCAAAGACGTTCAGGAAGAGTTGCACATCACCCCCGAACAAGGGAAGGAACACGTCAACACTTTCTCCAACATCCGCGGGATCAACGCTTGGTGCTCCATCACTGAGGACCCCAACCCCAAGGACTACTGCTGGCGCATCTCCATCCGCAGCAAGCAAAAGGACATCTCCGGCATCGCCAACAAATACGAAGGCGGCGGGCACGCCCAAGCTAGCGGGGCCAAGATCAAAGACCTCACCGTATTGGATCAGTTCATCGCCGACCTCGACGCGCTGTTCATTGACGAATAACCCCCAAGAGCCGTTGCCCCCGCTGGCGACGGCTTTTTTCGTTGCGTCCCTTCGCGCCTGTTGGGTATATTGTTGGCATGGAAATCATTTGGAAATCTTTGGAAGTCATCAACTGGGTCGTGATCGTCATTTCGACGATATGCTTCGGATTCCAGCTCGTGATGATCCTTTTGTTCTGGCTAAAGCCGCGCCACTTCAAGCAAAGCGAAGACTACGGGCGCGCCGCCATCGTCATCTGCGCAAGAAACGAGCGCGACGTCATCGGGGACACCATCTCCGATTTACTAGAGAACCAAAACTACCCCAAGGACCGCTTCGACGTTTTCGTGGTCGCGGACAACTGCACCGACGACACCGCGCAAATTGCGGAAAAAGCCGGAGCCAAGGTCCTTATCCACAACGACCCCGACCCCGCCCATCACCGCGCCGCCTACGCCATCCAATACGGCTTCCAGCAAATCATCGCCTCGGGGGAGAAATACGACTTCTTCATCAAGTTCGACGCGGACAACCACGGCAACCCCGACTATATCCGCGAGATGAACAACGCCTATCGCGAAGGCGTGCTGATCGCCCGTCCCTTTGAGGGGTCCACCAACGGCGCCCAGAACACCTGGACCGCCGTCAGCGCCACCTACTACATTCGCGACTCCCGCATCGCCTGCAATTGCCGCGAAGCGTTGCATTTGGATTCCATGCTTACGGGCGCGGGCATGATGGTCGCCTCGAGCATCATCGAGGCCTTACCTGGCAATTGGGACGCTTTGTCCACCTCCGACGACTCGGAATTCACCGTGAATCGCCTTCTGGAGAACAAGCGCGTCCATTATGTGGCCGACGCCATCGTCTACGAAGACCAACCCTCCACCATGAAGGACACCTGGAACCGCCTTTCCCGCATGGGGCACGGCCTCCATGGTGTCTTCTGGACAAAGGGATGGAAGATGTTTGGCCATTTCTTCGTCAGCGGAAGATGGAGCAACGTGGACTTGTTCGTACAACTGTTGATGATTCCATTCACCCTATTGGCTTTCTTCTGGTTTGTGCCCTACTACGTCTTCTACGCCCTGTGCCATCTGATCAACTGGGTGGGCGTGGAATGGATGGCCGGGTTCTCGGGACTAGATGGCATCGCCATCACCTCCTCAGTTTCCCAAGGGGCTTTCATCAATTTGCTGATCATGGCCGCCGTGGTCATCGGGTCGTTCCTCGTCATCTATCCGCTTCAAACCTTCTTGGCCGTGGCCCTAAGCAAAAAGAAGCTCGGATGGAAATCCTATAAAGGCTATAAGCGCGCCGTCATTCTCTCCCCGTTATTCATGGTGTTCTATGGCTTGGCCGTCTTCGTCGGCGTCCTCACCAAGCCCAAATGGAAGCAACTGAAACGAAACGCTCCGACGAAAAAAGAGTAAGGGCATTACCCTAAAAACGTTTGAATCGCAGCGAAGAGCTCGGGGTCCAACTCCGAGCTTTTTTCAATATCCACGGTAGACAAAAACGCTTGCACGTCTTCTTTGGAATCGCGATTCACGTTTTGCATCCTAGGAAGGATTTGCGTCTCGACATAGTCCCGAGCGTCTTTGCTAAACCACGGCGTCAGATGCGTTGCCTCGCTGAGATATTTCGTGACGAAATCACCCGACGCGCGAGAATAAAGGCTAACGTCTTTTAGGGGGATGCGCACATCGTTTTCCCCGTGGGCGATCAACGTTGGTACGCGGTATTCCGCCAGCGTATCGGAAGCCCGGTAGAAAGCTTCTTCGCCCTCGAAAGTCCGAATGCTCCAGGCAAAGGCGGGGATCGTCAAATAAGCGACCCCTCCAACTTTCTCAACGGCGGAAGCAATCATAGTCTCGTAAGGTTGGTCATATGCGGAAAAGGTGATCACTTTGTCCGGCCTCGCTCCCAAAGCAAGGCTTTGAGCCACGCCATAGCCACCCCAGGAATAACCCGCGAAGACCACTTGCCCATGAAGCAAGTTGCCTGCGTCCAAATACTGGTAAGCAGCAGCGACATCTTTCGCGCTTTGGCTCAAATCCACGAGGGAGCTTCCTTCTGAAACGCCGCTTGCGGTGAGGTCGACGGCGAAGACGTCATAGCCTTGCCGAACGAAATAATCCTCGTAGGCCGATTCGGGACCGCCGGATTGGGAAGAGAAACCGTGTGCACAGAGGACAACCCCTTTTGCGCCACCCGAATATAAGTACCCCGTGAGCGTGTTTTCCCCAGAAACAAAGTAATGCAATTCCCATTTGGAAAGAGCGGGGTAATCCTCCTTCTGCTTGTAAATCCTGTTTTCCAGTTTTAACAATGTGCTTGAGGCCGAGCCACGGTGTTCGAAAACGGCCCGATACACCGCCCTTTCCGCGATGAACCCTCCCACGAAATAAAGCACCACCGCCCCAACGATGCAGGCGGAGACGATCGCAGCGGTTTTCCCCTTTCGTGTCGGCATAGCGTAATCATAATCCAAGACCCAAAAGGTGTGCGATTGGGTATATCATTTACCCAACACAGGAGCTACCACCATGGCCATCAATTACCCACGTTATCTCAAGATTTTCCACGAGGAATCTTTCGACTCCCGGGAAGACCTGCCCGCCTATTTTCCGTTGGAACTTCTTTCTGACCCTAAGTTCATGGAGTTAGCCATCCTCGATCACGTCGGGAAAAGCGTTTACCGCTTGATGGATGAGGACGTGAAACGCAACCGGGACATCGCGTTGTCCTTGGTGAAGGCGGACCCTAACGCTTGGCGCGACCTCCACGAACAGTTCCTCGCGGACCGCTCCTTCGTTCTTGCCTCGCCTAGTGGCATCGGCTACTTCTTCCACCGTTTCCCCGAAAAACTTCGCGACGACCCCGAAATCGTACGCCTTGCGTTGGAGGACAATGGTTATGCCCTCAAAGACGCCAACGAACGGTTCCGCGATGATGAGAAAATGGTTTCCATCGCCTTGCCATCCAATCCCAACGCCATCAAGTTCGTCTCCGCACGGCTTCTGCAAAACCGCGATTTCATGCTCTCGCTCATCACGAAAAACGGTGTCCTTTTGGCTTTCGGCATGGAAAAGAAACTAGGCAGTGAAGAGTATGAGCTCCCCGCGTTCGTGAAAATGAACTATGGCGATGACCGAGAGATCGTTTTATCCGCCGTCGCTACATGTGGGCGCGTGTTGGAATACGCTTCCGAAAGATTACGCAACGACCGTGAGATCGTTCTCCTGGCGGTCCAACACGCTTCGCATCACCCGATGGGCAGCGAATCCCCCCTAAAATACGCCGGCCCCGAACTGCGGAAGGACAAAGACATTATCCGTGAGGCGGCGCGGGAATGTGGCGAAGCCTTGAAGTACGTACCAGACGAAATCTTTGCAGATAAGGATTTCCTCAAGGAACTCCTTTCGTCCAATGCTTCTGTCTATGACTACATTCCAGATGAACTTCGCAAGGATGCGGAACTCGCGATAATCGCCATTTCCCAAAACGGCTTTATGCTGGGCGAAAGCCCCGAAGAAATCCGAGACGACCGAGACTGTGTCATTGCCGCGGTAAAGAAAGACCAAGACGCCTTTCACTTTGCCTCAAAGCGTCTCAGGCAAGACCCGGAAATCCGAATCTTAGCCGGGGAATACTAAACAAGGCCCTCCGCGTTCCACGTTTATAGTAACTATAAAACTGCTATACTTTTACGGATGGCTTTCCTACCCCTTCACGTCTATACCGGCTATAGCATCCTAAAAAGCGGCTTATTGCTTCCCGCGTTCCTTTCCAGCGCGAAAAACAGAGGGCAAACCCACTGCGCCATCAGCGACTTCGAATCCTTAATCGGCTTCCCCGAATTAGCGGAAGGGTGCCAAAAGTTGGGGATGATCCCCGTGTTTGGGTTAGACGCGGAGGCGGATGGCCATCTCTTTACCTTGGTCGTCCAAACCGAGGAAGGCTACCGCAACGCCATTGAGATCGCCCTATGCGCCTCAAAACTCGAACTCGACCTCGTTTTTCTGCGGCATCACCAAAAAGGTCTCACGTTCATCCTTTGTCTGGATAAACCCCAATACGCTGAAGAGTTAAAGGCCGGCGAAGAGTTCTTTGCCTCCACCCTCTTCTCCTTGTCTCAGGGGATCGACGACTTTTGCTTAGGCCTCCCGTATCTGCCTTTAGGCCAGGACAAAACGAACCTTTTTCGCGATTTCGTCCGCACGCACCCTTATCCCCTATTGGCCCATCCGCTCATCCGCTACCTGAAACCCGACGACGCCATCTCCTTAGCCATCGTCGAAGCCATTTCCGACGATAAGACATTAGAGCAAACGAGCCTTTCCGGGGATGAATGGTATCTCGACGATGCCACGCTTTCGGGTTTCTTCACGCCCGAGGAACTGTCCCTTCCCGAGACCATCGCGAGGAAGTCAACCTTCGTTTTTTCGCAAAAGCGCGGCGCCCTTCCTTTGTTCCCCAGCGATGACGGGTTACCCTCGGCTCAAGCGTTGCGGCGAAATGCCTATGAGGGCCTTTACCGCAAGATTCCCAATGCCGGGAAAGAATACATCGACCGCCTCGAATACGAGCTTTCGGTCATCGAAAGAATGGGGTATTGCGACTATTTCCTGATCGTCGCCGACTACGTTAACTACGCAAAAACCCACGGGATTTCCGTTGGCCCTGGCCGTGGATCCGCGGCGGGAAGCCTCGTCTCCTTCTCTCTGGGAATCGTCAGCCCAGACCCGTTGAAATATGGTCTGCTCTTTGAGCGATTCCTCAACCCGGAGCGTCAAACGATGCCTGATATCGACGTGGACTTCGCCGACGTCCGCCGCGACGAGGTTTGCCGTTACCTCCAAGAGAAATACGGCCATGAACGCGTCGCCCATATCGTCACCATGCAAACCCTCGGGGCCAAAGCCTCCATCCGCGACGTCGGACGCGTATTCGGATTTCGCGACCGCACGATCGAAGACCTATGCAAATCCATAGGCGGCAACACCCAATCCCTACGCGACAATTACCGAACCAACACCGCCTTTCGCACCCTCGTCGACAGCGACTCCTATTACCTGAAAATCGTTACCCTCGCCGTCAAAATCGAGGGGCTCCCACGTCAAACCGGGCTTCACGCCGCCGGCATGGTGCTCAGCCAAAAGCCGTTAAAGGAAGTCGTGCCCATCGCAGAGCACCCCGAAGTAGGATACGTCGCCCAATACGAAATGACCCATCTGGAAGAACAAGGCGTTCTCAAAATGGATATCCTTGGACTACGGAACCTCACTTTGATCGACCATTGCATCGATCTGGTGGAAGCCACCCACGGCATCCGTTTGGACTACGCGACCATCCCCTACGAAGACGATGATGCCATCCGGCTCATCCGCGAAGGGCAAACCATGGGCTTATTCCAACTCGAATCCGAAGGCATGAACAACGCCATCGCCACCGTCTTGCCCACCACCTTCACCGACGTCGTGGCCATCATCGCCTTGTTCCGCCCTGGGCCGATGGCCAACATCCCCTCCTTTGCCCGGCGCAAAGCGGGGAAAGAACGTATCACCTACCCCCACCCTTCCTTGGAACCTTTCCTTCGTGAGACCTATGGCATCATGGTGTACCAGGAGCAGATCGTCCAAATCGTCACCGCATTAGCCGGTTATAGCTATGGGCAGGCCGACTTGTTCCGCCGCGCCGTCAGCAAAAAAGACGCCGAAAAGCTCGAATCCTTAAAAGGAGGATTCCTCGAGGGCTGCATCGCCCGAGGCGTTCCCCAAAAGACGGCTTTGGAGGTATACGACCTCATCTTCCGTTTCGCGGACTATGGCTTCAATAAGTCCCATGCCCTTGTCTATGGCATTTTGGCCTGCCAAATGGCTTATCTTAAATCGCGTTACCCCGCAGAGTTCTATTGTGCCATCTTAGATGGCAAGTCCCCGTCCGACCCCAAGTTCCTGCCGTTAGCCTCAGAAATCAAGGCGCGGGGCTACCGCTTCCTTCTACCCAACATCAACCAAGCCACCAACATCTTCCTCCCCAAGGAAAACGGGATCATGTTCCCTTTAGGCTACATCAAGGGTATCCCCGACGCGCTGGTCGCGCGCCTTGTGGACGAGCGCACCCAAAACGGCCCATACAAAGACATCTTCGATTTGGCCGCCCGCAACAAGGGCAATGGACTAACAACTGCGTTATTGGTGAAGCTCATCGACGCAGGGGCATTGGACTCTTTTGGAGTCTCCCGCCCTCGGTTACGGCTTGCCGCCGATAGCGCCATCCGCTACGCCCAAATGCTTTCAGGACTTTCCGGCAACCAGATCCTGCTCGACTTTGGTTTCCCCAAGCCCGACATCCCCGATCTTCCCGATGACCGCATGGGCGACCTGATGGCGGAACGCGATGTTTTGGGCATCATGATTTCGGGCTCGGCGTTAGAAAGCAAAGCCGATGTCATCGAGCAAGAACACCTACTGCGCCTTCGCGACCTACCGAACCTTACCTATCAAGGCAAATACGCCGGCGTCATCGCTAAGGTCAGCAAAATCACGACAAAGAAAGGCACGCGCATGGCTTTCTTGACCCTCTATGACGAAGATAGCTTCGTCGAGGCCGCCATGTTCTCCGATGCCTACGACGCTTCCTTCGCCCAACTAAAAGAAGGAAACCTCGTCAAAGCCACCATCCGCAAGAACCAAGGCCGCAAAGGCTACGTGTGCACCTTGGTCGAACTGCTCTAAGGAGGAAAACGCCATGGGAAAGAGAATGATCGTCATCGATGGGAACTCGCTGTTGTTCCGCGCCTTTTACGCCACGTTTTACGGTGACCCCTCCTCCATCATGCGCACAAAGTCGGGCATCCCCACCAATGCCATCTTCGCCCTTTCCAACATGCTCGCCAAAGTGCTACAAGGCATGGAAAAAGGCGACTCGATCTTTGTGGGGTTCGATGCGGACTCCCACACCTTCCGCAAGCAGGAATTCGACGCCTACAAGGCCAACCGAAAACCCGCGCCCGAAGAGCTCATCCCCCAATTCCCCATTTCGCGGGAATTGCTCGACAGTTTGGACATCATCCATTACGAAGAGGCGGGAATCGAGGCCGATGACATCTGTGGCTCCATGGCCAAGCAAGCGGCCGCGCAAGGCTACCAAGTCGACGTTTATACGTCGGACAAAGATTACCTTCAACTCATCGACGACCGCATCACCGTTTGCCTCATCCGCAAAGGCATGTCCGACATCGATCGCCTCACCCCCACTTCGATGGCGGAGGAGTTCGGCTTCACCCCCGCGCAGATGATCGATTACAAAGGCCTTCGTGGCGATGCTTCGGACAATCTGCCTGGCATCCCGGGCATCGGAGAGAAGACCGCGGTCAAACTCCTGACCGAATTCGGAACCTTCGACGCGATCGTACAGGCCGCCAAAGACGGGAAGATCAAAGGAAAAATGGCCGAAAACATCATCGCGGGAGAAGAACTAGGACGCACCTGCTACCGTCTGGCCACCATCCTCATCGACGCCAAGCTTCCGTTTACGTTGGAACAAACCGCCTACGAAGGTTACGCGTTCAACAAGGTCAACGACTTCTGTCAGAAATACGAGTTGAAGCAATTCCTCTCCCGCCTTCCCGCTTCGTTAAAACAAGGGGCGCAGGAACCCGTTCCTCTTGTGGAGCAGGTGGCCTCCTTGCCACCCATCGAGGCGAATCGTATCGGCTTGACCGTGGATATGCCTTCCAAGCTATACCACGAGGAGGAGATTCTTGGTTTCGCCCTCTCCGATGGCAAATCCATCTACTACCTCGAAACGCAAGACGCGGTAAAGGACCCTACCTTCCTTCGTCTGCTTTCCGATCCAAACGTCGCCAAATGCGTCTACGATTCCAAAGCCATCCTGTATTGCTTCCATCGGCTGGGCCTAAAGGTCGAAGGCATCGATTTTGATTTGCTCTTATGCGCTTACCTTCTGGACTCTTCCCTCACCGATACCCCGGAACTCGTCTATTCCTCTTTCGGCGTGGACATCGCCCCGGGGGCGATCCAAATGGATCTATTCAGCCGAAATAATCCTGAGATTTGCGGGAAAATGGCGCATTTTGCATTGAAACTGCGGGAAAAAGCCCTCCTTTCGTTAACGCAAAACCAGGCCCTTGAACTCTTTAACGACATTGAGATGCCCCTCGCCAAAGTCCTCACCAAAATGGAATTGGAAGGCTTTCCCTTAGACAAAGGAACCCTTTCCGCGATCGGGGAGGAATTCCGCGCCAAACGCGATTCGCTCGAGAAACAAATCCATGACCTTGCGGGTTTCAAGTTCAACGTCGCATCCCCCAAGCAAGTGGGCGAATTGTTGTTCCAAAAACTCAATCTCGCCGGTGGAAAGATGCTTGGGACCTCGGTTGAAGTCTTGCATTCCATCGAAGACAAACACCCCATCGTCCCGCTCATCTTGGAATACCGCAAATACGCCAAGCTCGTCTCCACTTATATCGATGGGCTTATCCCCCACATTTCTTCCGACGGAAAGATCCATACCTACTTTAACCAAGCCCAAACCGCCACGGGCCGCCTTTCTTCCTCCAACCCGAACCTTCAGAACATCTCCGCCCGCGACCCCGAGTCCAAACAAATCCGGAAGGCGTTCTTTTACGATGACCCCAACCTTTCGATCGCTTCGTTTGACTATGGGCAAATCGAACTACGCATCTTGGCAGCCCTCTCCAACTGCGCTTCCTACATCGAGACGTTCTCGTCCGACCGCGACGTCCACTCCGAAACCGCGAGGAAGATCTTCGGCGTTCCCGAAGGGGAAGAGGTCCAACCGTTGCAAAGGCGGCGCGCCAAGGCGGTGAACTTCGCCATCATCTATGGCGTCACCCCCTTTGGCCTCGCGGAACAGATCGAAGGCACCCCTGCCGAAGCCATTCGCTTAATCCAATCTTTCAAACAACACTACCCCGAAGTCGACGCCTACCTGCAATCCGTCCTTTCCGACGTCGAAAAGAAAGGGTACGTGACCACGATGTTTGGCAGAAGGCGCTACCTCCCCGGGGTCACCGATCCCAATTACGCCAAACGTGAGGCCGCGCGCCGACAAGCTCTCAATGCTCCCGTTCAGGGAAGCGCGGCCGATCTCATCAAAATCGCTATGCTACGCATTGATGAAATGCTAAGGAATGGAGGCTATAAGACCAAAATGGTCCTTCAGATTCACGACGAACTGATCTTTGCCATTCCTAGCGAAGAGAAAGAAGAGTTGCTGCCCAAAATCGAGAAGATCATGGATGAAGCCGTCGAGTTGCCCGTGCGCTTGATTGTGGAGTCAAGCATCGGCAAAACCTGGTACGAGGCCAAAGACTGACATGCCCGAACTCCCTGAAGTCGAAACCGTACGTCGCATCCTCCAAGGTGTTTGCGTAGGCAAAACCATCGAAGGCATCGACGTTTTCCGTCCGAAAAATATCGCATCCGATCCAAATGAGTTCGTCACAAGACTCCAAGGGAAAACGATTGAAGGCATTGGACGCAAGGGGAAGTTCCTTCTATTTTTTCTAAGCGAAAGCCTCGTCATCGTCAGTCATCTGCGGATGGAAGGCAAATACTTCTATCAACCCTCTCCTGAGCCCCAAGGGAAACACGACATCCTCCGTTTCCGTTTCACCGACGGATCAGCGCTTGTCTATAACGACGTCCGCAAATTCGGCCGTCTCCAATTAAGCGACCAGATGCATTATCTTCAAACACCCCCTTTAAGCGAATTGGGGCCTGAACCATTCGATTACTCTCCCGACCAATTCAAAAAGCGGCTATCCAAAGACAAACGTTACATCAAACAAGTCCTAATGGACCAAAGCGTCATCGCGGGAATCGGGAACATCTATTGCGATGAGGTTTTATTCGCCTCGGCCCTTCACCCGTTGACCCCCGCATGCGAAATCTCGGAAAAGGCCGAGGAAATACTCCATAATGCCCAATTCATTTTGAACAAGGCGATCGAAGCTAGCGGCTCGACCATCCGTTCCTACCATCCAGGAAAAGATATCGACGGTATGTTTCAACTAAGCATCCAAGCCTATGGAAAAGAGAACCAGCCATGTCCAAAATGCGGGTTCCCCATGCGTCGCATCTTGGCTAACGGAAGAGGAACGACCTTCTGCCCCCGTTGCCAAAAAGCAACGCACGTGCCATTTGTTTTAGGCGTTACTGGTCCAATCCATTCAGGGAAATCCACCGTTTCGCGCTTCTTTGAAAGCAAGGGTTATGACCTATTCGACGCCGACGTCATCGCCAAACAAGCCTATGGGGACAAAACGATCCAAAAGAGAATCAAAACCCTGCTCGGACGCGAAGCGCTAGAAAACGGAAAACCCAACACTGGCCACATCCGTTCCAAACTAATCCAGAATCCTGCACTTCGGAAAAAACTGGAAGGCATCATCCACCCCTGCGTAATCCGAAAGGCGAAACAGTTCATTGCGAACCATAAACCCAATCAGCAAATCGTTTTGGACGTTCCCCTGCTTTTCCAATCGGGTATGGACGAATTATGCGATGCCACGATCCTTGTCCTTACCTCGCCTGAAGCATTCGCCCAAAGGATCAATGAGGAAGGAACGAGGGGGCATGAACTCGCGAAAATCAATAAGGATTGGCCCGTCGCCCTCGTGAAGAAAAAAGCAAGCTTCACCGTATATAACGATGGCTCGCTGGAAGATTTACACAAAGCCTTGGAAAGCTTGCCCCTTTAATGGATCGCGACGCCGCTGACGTCGAACTCTTTGCCACATCTACGAACCAGTAGGCCTTCCAATTGCTTCGCGCGCTGATCGCCAATTTTGCCACGGTACATCCATACGATTTCAGAGATGGTGAAATCGGAAGCAAAAGCCGTGGGCAAACCCGCTTTATCACGGGCGGATAAAAGCGGAAATAGAATGGTCGTGTATACGTATTCCGTCTTATATTCGTTCCCAAAATCGTCCAATACGAGAATGGACGCCTTGCATAGACGAGAGAAAAGATCCTCGAATGCATCTTTCTTTTTAATGGATTTGTCCTTGAGATCTTCCATCAATGAAGCGGTGTTTACGAAGGCACCCGCCCCAGAGGTTTTCGTAATATGGTTTGCCAGGCATGCGAGCATGTACGTCTTGCCCGAACCACTGTTGCCGATGAAATACGGCCATTTGGGTTTGCCTTGGGCCACTTCCACCATCGCAACAATGGCTTTGCCACGCGCAGATTTACTGTGTTCAATGTCGCGGAGGTCCGCATCCCGCCAATCCTCGTCGAAGCTGCACAGAATGTAGCGGTCTCGGAACGAGGCCAACGACAACATCTTTGGGCAAGGGTCGCAGTGACGCAAAAGCGTTTTGCCTTCTTTTTCAAGACGAAGACAGAAATGGGGATTGGGCTTATCGCATTTGTCTAGCCCAGGGCAGGAGGCGCAATAATGGATATCATCACGGAGGTCCATCAAGGCCCCCACATAGGTTTCGGCTTCCTTGGTGGTCAGATGGAGCTGTTCCGAAAGGATGGGGTAGACCAAAGGATCCTTTCGGATCGCCTCCAGTTCCTCCTGCACCAACTTTTTCATCTCGCTGGTGTCAAAGCCTTTGTTATTGGGTTTAAGTTGTTCCATCTTTATGCATCCTTATACAGGTCATTGAGCAACGCGTCCACTTTAGCGGATACGTCCTCCTCGTCGTTGGGCGCATCTGGGGTGGTGGGAATTACGGGATCGACGGGATCGACGTCGGTCGGTTTCGGCGTGGCTTTTCGTTTCTCTTTACGAGAACGTTTCAAGTAGTCCATCGCGTCACGGGCGCTGCGGCAGCCTTCGCGCACCAGGGAGGCGGCGAGCTTTTCGCAATAGGCGGAGGGAAGGGCGTTATCGTTGGTCTCAAGAACATAGTCCAATAGGGCATTGACGCAAGGACTCGGTAAACCGATTTGCAAAGTCAAACGTTCTACCAACTTCAAATCCGCGAAGGCCGGTTTATGCCCGCCTTGGCGGATCTCCAAAAACTTGGCGGGGGAAATCTCGTCCATCATTCGGATCTTTTCTGCGAGCACCGTATCCGACTTCACGTTGGAGGATTCTCCTTTTTCCGGACGGTAGAACGTAAAGGGCATCGCTTCCGCGCAACGTTTGGATAACGCGTTCACGTCCACTTTCTTTCCATAGGGAGCATTGGGTCGAATCGCGTCAAAAACGAACGAGGCCATCTCTTGTTCCGCGATAGAATAGAGGGCACCGATTTTGGCGATCTGCTCCAGTTCATCGGAAGCTATTCCGCCTTTCCGCAAACCGAGTTGCTCGATTTTCCGCAGGAAAAGCGTCTTATCAAAGCCCGTCTTCGCTCGAGCCTTACCACCCTTTCCTTTTTTGTTCCCGTTACCTAAATAACAGGAAGGATCATAAGCGGGTTTGAAGTACTCCGGAAAGGAAATGGTCACCTCTTCCAAATCCGAAGAAGGCTCTTCGCTTTGGTGGCGGGCGCATAAGGCGTCGTATTCCTCCGCGCCGATCTTGCCCTTAAGGGTGCCCGCAAGCATGATGTCATTTTGAAACTCGGAGGCAGACAAAGGTCCCGATAGGCAATAAACGAAGAGATTCGCTCCGCCTTGCGCTTGCACGAATGTCCGAACTAGTCCTACGGCCTCCAAGGCGCGCATGGCGTTTTCGAACTCCCCGGGGGTAAGATTCAATCGCCCAAGCAAAGACTGGTGTTTCTTGGCCATACCCTTTTCGCCAAGCAAAGCGAAATAGGAGGCAAAGGCATCCGCACCGATCAGCGGCAAATAAAAATCGCGGAGCGCGCTGACGTCGAGGTAGCTTGCGTCGAAGCACACCTGGCATTGATAGAAATCGAGGAGACTGGCGGATTTCATCGCGGGTATCTTATCATCAAGGCCCCTTGAGATAAAGCGAATTTTCTCGATACCATCGGCATTTTCCAAAGTTATTCACAATAAAAAAAGCCCGCGATGGGCTCTTTTTCAAGTTACGCACATCTTACGCGCAAGCGCACCTAACAGCCTTGTAGGGTCTTGTAGCAAAGACGGTAGAGAGTCTTGGCCTCTTCTTCGCTTAGATTCAGCCCACACGCTACCTTCGCCCGGGCTTGACGTGCCTCTTCGCGGAGAGCCTCCCCTTCCGAAGTCAGCGCGATCAACCTGCTCCGCTTGTCTTCGCCGACTTTCTTTTCCAAAAACCCTTTGGAGGTGAGCTTGTTCAAAAGTGGCGAAAGCGTCCCCGAGTCTAAACACACCATCTCCCCGATTTGGTTGACGGTGGCCTCGCCTAACTCCCACATCGCCAGCATGACGATGTATTGGGTGTAGGTTAAGCCTAAGGGCGCCAGCAACTCATCGTAACGGCGCACCAAGGCTTTTGAGGCAGCATAAAGCGGGAAACAAAGCTGATTTGCAAGCAAAAGCTCGTTGTTTTCGCCTTCCATTAAAGCAATTCTACGATGTGCGGCTCTATTTTCTCGGGCTTATCCATCGGGCTAAAACGGGCTACGACATTGCCTTCGCGGTCGACGAGGAACTTGGTGAAGTTCCATTTGATGCGGCCTTTCTTCTGCGCTTTCAGGAACGTGTAAAGCGGGTCCTCGCTTTTGCCGTTGACATCGATCTTGTGGAACTGTTTGAACGCGACGTTGTACTTCAACGTGCAGAAAGAATGGATCTCCTCATCGGTTCCCGGCGCTTGTCCGAAGAACTGATTGCACGGGAAGTCGAGTATCTCCAACCCCTGCTCCTTGTATTTCTCATATAGGCCTTCTAAGCCTTCGTATTGGGGCGTGAAGCCGCAACCCGTCGCGGTATTGACGATAAGCAAGACCTTACCTTTGTAATCAGACAGGCTCACTTCGTTGCCCTGCATGTCCAACACTTTGTAGTCGTAAATGGATTCCATAATGTTTCCTCCTAAATTGAATTGTATACAATATATTTCCGAAAGAAAAGAGATTTATACGGCGAACATATGGGTCAACACGTCTTCGTGCAGCGCTCCTTTGCGCATCTCGAAGCTCAGTTTCGATATCCCGGATGCAAACCCTTGCGGACCGGAAACGGGCACCAAAACGCGGACCAAGACATGCAACGTCTGCTTATGGTCGATCAACTCGGCGAGGTTTCTCCCCTCCCCTTGGCCGCGCATGTAGTCCTCGATGGCCTTAGGGAACTTCGGCGTGGATCGCCCCCACATGGATTTCTCTTCGGGAAAAACGCGGTCATACTCATCCATCAAGGGCCCTTTGGTTGGGGAATAAGGGATATAAAACTCGCCCACCAAGGTCTTGGCGAAGGAACTAAAGCCCAGTCTGATTTTTAGCTCCAACCCGCCGAAAGGATAAGCCCCGATTAAGGAGACGCCGAAAAGCCTACGCCGAAACGAATCGATACGTATACCGGATCTACGAAGTCCATCCAACACGTTCTCGTAACTGGCTTTGCCCATATCCATGTCTCACTTGCCCAAATCGCGACAAGCCAACTCGATGAGGCGCGCCACTTCTTCCGCGTCTTCGCAATCCACCAAATACATCGGCTTGGCGGAAGGGTAAGGGATTTGCTCCTTGAGCCCTCGCTCTTCCAAAGACTTCGTTTTCTTGACGAGGAAACGGTTGTCATAGACGCCGCCGAACAAGACACCCTCCTTATAAAGGAGGTACTCCCCCATCATTCGTTTGCAGGAGATGTCTGGGATTCCGCGCAATAGCTCCAGCACGTATTGGAGATACTCTTCCGAACTCGGCATTCTCTTATAACTGTTTTAGTTCCTGCAATTGCTTGGAGGTTTCCGAAAGCAATTGCTCCCCGATGCTTAAGACGTTTTCACGCATAGCTTGAATTTGCTCGGGCGTGCCCACCTTCACGCAACACTTAAACGTAGTAACGAGTTGCTCAAACCGTAAGTAGTTGAGCTTCCCGCAAAACTTGTCATAACCTTCCAGGTTCTTCACACCTAAGGCATAAGCCTCGGAATACCGGCCCAAATGGTAGAGGATCGTCGATTTTCGCGAAGAAACGTTTAGCGAATCCGGATCCTCTTCCCCAAACAAAGAGAACATGATGCCATAAGCATCCTCGACATAGGTTAACGCCTTCTCGTATTCCTCCGCGGCGATATAGACGTCCCCCATCTGCATATAGGCAACGGCAAGGCGCGAATAGAACGGGGTGTCGCGGCCAAGGTACTTCTCCGCGTTCTCAATCGTTTTTTCCGCCCACATCTTGGCTTCTTCGAGTAGCTTCGGATCTTTGTTTTCCTCATACATCACGAGGTTGACCCGGGACAAATGGCTGAGAAGATGGCCATAGGCAGCGTGTTGGTCCACTTCGTTAATCTCCACCTGGGACAAGATGCGGTAGGAACGGTCAAACCACATTTTCGCGTTGCTCACGGAATGGACCAAATGGAGGTTAAACAGATACGTCCATCCGGTCTGGAAGGCGTAATAGCCACACTCATAGCAGACTTCCCCGTTCTTCGCGGCGAAGTAGTTGAATAGTTGCGTCCCCAGTTCGATCGCCCTTCCGGGGATGACCCCAAAGCTAAAGAGCAACTCGATG
>JAILIV010000023.1 GCA_024695105.1 Bacilli bacterium | reverse complement strand
TCAGCACGGTTTTGGGGAGCAACCGCACCACCGCAACGGCCAAAACGACCTTGGCCAAATCAAAAGGGATATAAGGGACCACGGACACGAGCAACGTCGTTCCTAAGTCCCAGCCCATGTAAAGCATCATGAATAAGGTCCCGATGAAATACGCCACAGGCAAGAAACCGAGGCAGGCTAGCCCCATGCGAAGCCAAGAGATTTTGATGGGGATCTTGTTCATGAAGTAGATGATGGGCCCCGCCAAAAGGAAGGAAAGGATATAGCCAAACGTGGGCGATACCCCACTGCTAAAACCAGCGTATATAGGAAGGAATAAGCCAATCAATGCATAGCATCCCGTCACGATGATGCCGTCCCACCACGAGACGGAGAGCAAACAGATCACGAACACCGCGAACAGTTGCAACGACACCTTGACGTTCTCCATCAAGGGAATGGAAAACATACCCATTAGGCAAAGAAGGGCCAGCATCACCGCGTTACGGGTGATCCTCGCCACGGGGGAGATGGCGCTTTGCTTCCTTTCTTCGGGCATACCCCACCATTATGCGCGCTTTTGCGGTCGAATGGGTGGCTTCGTTACGCCTGTCGCGGTGCTACAATATGCCAAAGCAGGAGCCTCCTATGAGCAGCAACATCTATTCCGGAACCGTCGTCTATGCCCCCGATTTGACCCAAGACATAGAAGAATTCCCCTTTGACACCCCCGAGGTGGAAATCGAAGGCGTCGCCGAGTACTACTTCCCCCAAGTCCTTTTCGATTGGGATCGAATGACCATCAACGTCTCCACCAAAGACCGCGTCATCACACTCCACTGCTTTTCCTACTTGGAGCTGCAACGCTTCGACGAGGAAGGCAACGAAATTTGGGAAAGCGGCATGAACGCCCCCTATGAAGACAAGGAAAAAGGCATCGTCTACAGCGGGAGGACCCGCCCTGCGGAGACGTTCAAGCTCGAGGTCACCGACCCGAATACCGGGAGGAAATGCACCTACAAATGCGTTTTGGAAAGCGCGGAAGGCCCCGAACCGGAATGTGGCGGCGATGATTCCGCGGAGCCTTGGGTTTTCTATGGCCCGGATTGCGGCCAGCTCGTCGACGGTTGCAACCTCATCGTCCCCGAAGGCGTGGACGAGATCGACGAAGCCGCCTGCATCGATGACGGTTACATCACCTCCGTGCGGCTGCCCAAGTCGCTACGCAAAATCGGGACGTGCGCGTTCCTTCGCACCGGTTTAAAGGAAGTCACCTTGCCCCGCAACGTGGAGGAAATCGGAAGCGGAGCCTTCGCCGAAAACGAGAACCTCACCATGGTGTCTTTCGCGACGGGGTGCAACCCAAAGTCCATCGCCAGCGGCGCCTTCGGACAATGTCCCGCCTTGGAGACCTTGCTTCTTCAAGGGGACATGGAAATCGATCCGAACGTCTTTTATGAAGACGATGACATCAAGCATATCTTCGTCGAGGCCAGCCCCGAAGAGACCGGCGAATCCGTCAAGAAATTCGCATCCGCCTTCCCCAACGCAACCCTTTATTACTATTCGCCCGAGGGACCGTTAAAAGACGTCCCCAGCTGGCGTTACGAATTCGACCAACCCGGGCCCGTCCCCTGGCAAAGGTAACCAAGCATGAAAAGGCCGACGTTTGCGATGCGTCGGCTTTCGTTTAATCGGGTTCTTTGTTCCTGCGCCTACGGTTGATGTCGGGATGGCGTTGGTAATACTCCGCCTTGTCGCGGTACATCATCTCATCGGCCTTCTTAATTAAGAAATCGACGCTGGTGCCCGCCACGATGGCGCAGGCGTAGCCGATGGACACCGAATACCCCTGCCCTTCCACGCAGGAGCGGATCATGTCGATGGACTTAAGGATGTTCTCCTGGTTTTCCCGCACGGAAAGGAGGGTGAATTCATCCCCGCCGACGCGGTAGATGTACATCTTCTTCCCCACGGCCTTCTCGATGCTTTCGCCAATCGCCTTCAAGGCGGTATCCCCGGCTTGGTGGCCATAGGTGTCATTCAGGTCCTTTAGTCCGTTCATGTCGATTTGGATGACGCCGTCGACCTTATGGCCAAACCGCTCCAAATCCAAATAGAACGTCTTACGGTCGAATAGCCCCGTCAACGCATCCCTTCGGTTCTCCTCTTGCAACAAGAAAAGGTAATAGAAGACCACGGAGGCCATGATGGTAAGGTTCAATACCCCCATCGACCAACCCATCATCTCCACCACCACCGCGGCGACGATGAAGGTCGCGCAGATAAGGATCGACACGGCGTCGTAACGGTGTTTCCCCCGAAGTTTGCCCATGGACATGTAGACGAGGTAGATCAAATAGACTAGGGCAAGGAAATGGGACGTGAAGTTCAGCGCCCCACGCACATGCACCAGTTGCCCCGCCTCGTTCACCCAATAGGAGAAAGCGAGTCCTTCCAGCCATTCAACCCCCGTGAAAAGGGACGAAGCGTAGACCAACGCGTTCAGCCCTATGGGGACCAGAAGCCATTTCTCCACCGCCCCAAACTGTCGGGAAGCCAGGACGATGAAGAAATATAGGAGCAAAGGGCGTAAGGCGTAGCCAAGGAAACAGGCGACGGTGGCCAAGGGCTTATTAAGCGTTTCCATGCCCACCCGTTCGAGTACGGTTAAGGCTGCCAAAGCGAGGGTGAAGCCCGTGATCAGCAAAAAGATGACGCTGACGAAGCGGCGCGAACGCAGATTCTGGACGCAAAGAATCACCATCACGATGGCGATGCAGCAAAGGGTGAACGTCTGAAGCAGCGTAAGCGACAACATAAGGCCTTTTAAGGATACCCCTTTCCCTCCCCTAGCGACACCTCACAAAAAAAGCGGACGCATCTGTCGACACTTCGATAACCCCAAGGGTTTCCCGCGGGCCATCTACGATAAAGCACGGACATTCCGCGCATCAGTGTCCTTGCTGCAAAAAAAGACGCCGAAAACAAACCCACTATGGCATCAACGGACTTTAGCTCACGAGGCACGATGCGGGGAGACTTGTTCCCAAATAATTAACTTCGATGAAATCTAAACTTTTCGGGATAACATAGTTATAGTCCCGTGCGGTAATCGTGCGGTGGTTTTCCTGTACCGACGCCGTACTCCACTACACCTTTTTCGCAGGCTTCTTCTTGCCCTTCTTTTTCAGTATCTGCTGTACCTGCTCGATGAGTTCCGTCTCCTCGGGGGTGAGGTCCGATCCGACCTCGTCGAGGTAGAAGAGCCGGTCGAGGGAGACGTTCAGCGTCTTCGCCAGCATGATGAACGGCACGGAGGATTCGGGAAGGTGCCCGCTCTCTGCCTTCTTCCACCTGCTGAAGGTGACCGGTGAGATGCCGCAGCGGACGGCGATCTCTTGAGACGGAACCTTCCGCCCTATCCATCCCTTGGTTTTCCCCAAGGTCTCGCGTATGCATTTTCACGCATTAGGCGGCTAGCGTATAATCATGGCGATTCTGGAGGTCCGGCCATGAAATTCACCCATCTGCTGTTTTCTAGCGTATTCGCCCTATTGCTCGCTTCTTGCGGAGAGAATAGTTCGTCCTCTTCCACCGAGCCCTCCTCAAGCAGCCAAAGCGCCTCCGCTTCCGAAGGCATCGTCATCGAAGGCGTCTCCTTTGAGGAAAAGGCGATGACCGCCTATCTCCACGCGCCCGACAAGACGAAGAATGTGAACGCCTATTTCCGCTTGGACGGGCTAAAGAACATCCCCTACGTCAAGGTATCCGACTTCTATCTCTGCCACCTC